>DATDFQ010000040.1 GCA_036522515.1 Bacteroidota bacterium | reverse complement strand
AGTTGCGGGTCCTTCGCGAGTCGAGGGACAAAATCGTCTATGACAGCGGCGATCGCATCGTAGCCGCCGAGGCGCTTATAGAGAGACTCCGCCTTTTTCTCCTGGGAAATTGCCCCCACGCTGCCGCAGAGCGTACAGAAGCCCAGAAAGAACAAAACAAACTGGCGGGTGCTTACCGAACGAAATCTACCCATGACAAACTTCCTTTCTTGATTGATAAGATGTGATGCCCCCGGGAGAGTTCAGAGATGATAGGCAAACTCGGCCGAATTGTCAAGTCCAAAACCCCCGTTCCTTCGATGACGCCTCCCGGCTTGGCCCCGGCTTGATTCTTGCGGGCCAATTCGCTACCATCCAGAGGCAATTCCAAGGACTACCTCGTTGTGAGAACCGTAATGGCGGAGGACCACCGCTTCGCTCCTTCAATCCGCATCGCCCGCGCCCCGATACTCCTCCTCGATCTGGTCTTTGTCATCTACGCTTGCTTCGCAATTTACCACGGTGTTGTAAAACCGGCCCTGCCCGGCCAGCTTTCACTTCCATATCCGGTCGTTGTCGAAGGGGTCAAGATCTCGAACCCCGACGAAGCCGAATTCCTTGTGAGTTCGCACATGGTGGGCGACAGCGTCCGGATCGCGTTGTCGGAAGGATCGGAGCCGGAGATCGTCGCCCTCGTTCCCCACCATGACCGGTTTGATTTCATTCTCGATCTTCTCGTCGCCTTCCTGATCCTTGCGCTGGGGGCTCTCATCTATCTCTTTCGAAGGGACGATCCTGCCGCGGTCGTGTTTCACCTGGCGACGATCACTCTCGCCGCCGCTCTCTTGGGGACGAAAACGATTTACGCCGTCGGGCCGCCGTGGGTGGGCGTCCTCTGCTGCCGGTTTTTCTTCCTGTCCTACATGATGATCCCCGTCCTCTTTGTCCATTTTACATTTCTTTTTCCGGCGGTGAGACGGCAACCCTACGTGAGGGCGATGCGCTGGGTGTATGCGGGCGCGTTTCTTCTCGCGGTGTGGGGGGGAATCTCGTACCTGCACGCGGCGGAAGCACGTACCATCGGGAGCTTCCGGGAGAGTTCAACGATAGCGATGATCCTCAACGCCGTCGTGTTCATCGCCCTCTTCTCCGGAGTCGGCAACTTCATACTTTCGTACCGGCAAGCCTCGGCCACCTCGGAGAAGAGGAAAATCCGCTGGATTCTCTTCGGCCTTTGCGCCGGGACCGCTCCATTTCTCTTCTTCTGGGTCCTTCCCCTCGCGATGGGCCGGCTGCCGCTGGTTCCGGAATATGTCTTCAAGCTCTTCCTGCTCCTCATACCCCTGACGTTCGCGATCTCGATTGCGCGATACCATGTCATGGACATCGATCTGTTGATCAATCGGAGCGCGGTCTATGTCATCATCGCCGGCGCGCTCCTGGGGACCTATGCGGGTCTGGTCGCGCTGGCGACCGTCGTCGTTGGGAGCGCCGCGCCGCTTTCTTCGCCATGGATCCCCGCCGCGGCGGCGATCCTCATCGTATTCCTGTTCGATCCTCTCCGCGCGAGGACCCAGCGGTTCGTGGACAGGGCGTTTTTTCGCGTGCAATATAATTACCGCGAATCCCTCCGCCGGCTCGTTGATGACATGAAGGAAAGGGTCGATACGACAGCGATGTCGGAACTGATCGTGCACCGGGTCGACGAGCTTCTTCCCGTCGAGCGGATCGGATTTTTCCTCGTCACGGAGGGGAGCCAGCGCATGCAGTTGCTCGCGCACAAGGGTTTTGACATGCTGGAAACGCACGGGGTGCGGCTCCAGAGCGAGAATCTGAAGAGCGAATTGCGCCTGCCGGTCGCGCTCGATGATCGCATCGAACCCGGGCAGCGGTACGAATCGGCGGATGCGGAAGTGTTCCGCCGTTGGGGAATGGCCCTCGTGATTCCGATGATGACTGAGGAGAAGGAAATTCTCGGATTTCTGGTCCTCGGGCCGAAGAAATCGCAGGTGCGGTTTACCGTCGAAGACGTCGACCTTCTCACCACGATCACGCTCCATGCAGGCCTCCTGGTCCAGAGGATCATCCTCCAGGAAAAGCTGTTCGTCGAGCGGGAGTCCGGAGAACGGTTGCGGGAGTTGAGTCAACTGAAGTCCTACTTTGTGTCGAGCGTCTCTCATGATCTGAAAACTCCGCTCACGTCCATCCGTATGTTCGCGGAACTTCTTCGAACGAAGAAACATCTCCCCGCCTCCCGGGTGGAAGAGTATCTGAAGGTCATTGAAGGGGAAAGCGACCGGCTGACGCGGCTCATCAACAACGTGCTCGACTTCGCCCGGGTGGAACGGGGGGTCAAGGAGTATCACTTTTCCGATGTCTCGATCGACCAGCTCATGCTGCATGTCCTGCAAACCATGGACTACCAGCTGAGCATGGGACACTTTACGGTCCTCAGGCGCCTTGAGGCGGGCGACGCCGTTCTCTCTGCCGACCCCGATGCCATGACCGAGGCGTCGATCAATCTTCTCACCAACGCGATGAAATATTCCCCGGAGAAGAAGGAGATTGAGGTGTCGACATTCCGGCAGAACGGTTCGGTCGCAATCAGGGTCAAAGACCACGGCATAGGCATCGCTTCCGCCGAACTCGAGCATATTTTTGAGCCGTTCTACCGGACGCACGGCGGGAAGGAAACCGGCGCCGGAGGGACGGGGCTCGGCCTCGCGCTGGTGAAGCATATTGTCGAAGCGCACGGGGGGCATATCGAAGTGAAGAGTGCTCCGGGCGAAGGAAGCGAGTTCACGGTCTATTTCCCGGATCAGCACTCAGACTCAACCAAGGGGGCAAACGGATGAAACGCATTCTGGTCATCGAGGACGACCCGGCGATACTTCGGGGTTTGGTCGATTCGCTCGCGGAAGAGCACTATGATGTCCTGACGGCAACCGACGGCGAGAAGGGCTGCCTCATGGCCAAACGCGAGAATATCGCGCTGATTATTCTCGATATCATGCTGCCGAAAAAAAACGGACTGGAGGTGTGCCGGGACCTGCGCGGGCAGGGGATGGAGACCCCGATTCTCATGCTCACCAGCAAGAAAGAAGAAATCGATCAGATCCTGGGGCTGGAATTGGGGGCGGACGACTACATGACGAAGCCGTTCAGCGTCAAGGTGCTCCTCGCACGGATCAGTACGCTTCTCCGCAGGAAGGGGACTCCTTCCAAAGAGATCGAAGAATACTCGTTCGGAGATGTGGAGCTCGACTTCAGGAAGCAGGAGGCCAGGAAGATGAGGCGGGAGGTGAAGTTGTCGACGAAGGAATTCGAGGTCCTGAGGTACTTCGCTGCGCACGAAGGGGAGGTCGTCACGCGGGACATGCTTCTGACCGACGTCTGGGAGTATGGAGACGAGGAATCCATCCCCACGACGAGGACGATCGACAACTACATTCTCTCCATCCGCAAAAAGATCGAATCGGATCCCTCAAAGCCGGTCCATCTCCTCACCGTGCAAAAGGCAGGGTACAAGCTCGTCAAGTGATGCTCATCCCGATCGCTCTTTTGTGATCCTGAGCGTACCGAAGGATCTCACTGATTCAGGTGCAGAGATTCTTCGCTCCACTTCGTTTCGCTCAGAATGACAGTTGGTAGGTAGCCGCAGCCTTCAGGCTGCGTCTTGTTCCCGTTCCCACGCTCCGCGCCGCCACCCGCGAACACCCGCTTTTGCGCGTGATGCCGCTGAAAGATCGAGAGCTTGAAATAGACAAATGTCACGACCGCGAGCTTCAGGAGGAACTGGCCGAACGGCTCTCTGCGGGATTGCAGCCGGATAATTCTGAACCATCGCCTCAGGATACTGCTCCACGAGTAAAAGAGCCTGTTCACCCTCTTGTACGCGCGATAGATCTCCTCCGGCGTGAGATACTTGTGGCGGAACACCAGATGATCCCCTTCATAATGGGAAAGATCCTCATCCATGAGCCTCCCTTCCGCAACCACGGTATCATAGAACGGGGTCCCGTAGATTGGAATTGAAATCGAGGGGAGGATGACTGCGTTCCCAACCTCTTCAAGGCGCTGGGGGAGCGTTTCGTAGTATTCCCGGGTGTCCTCATCAAGGGCGAACATGAGGCCCGTGAAGGTCAGAATGCCGCGCCGGTGGAGCTTTTCGAACGCCTCCTTGTACTCGCCGACCTTATTCTGCCGCTTTGCGACGCCGGCGAGGCTCCGTTCGTTCAGCGATTCCATTCCGATGAACGCCATTCTGCATCGGGCCTTCGCGAGAAGATCGACGAACTCGTCATCCCGGAGGCATTCGATGCTGAATTGCGTGCCGACAGCCCAGAAGTCGAGCTTCGCCACCTCCCGCAATAACTCCTTCGCGTACCTCAGGTCTCCGCCGAGATTATTGTCGAGAATCATCGCCATCTTCCGCTTATGCCAGGGAAGGCCGCGCACGTTCTTCAGGTCGTTGAGGACATCCGCGATCGGCCTCATCCGGTAGGGCGTTCGCCTGATGTTTAACGCGCAGTAGGTGCACGGATGGGGGCATCCCCGGGATGCCTCGGTGACGATGGGAACGGAGTACCCCGATTCAACGAGGTCGTACCGCGGCGGAGGTATCCCCTCCAGGGAAGGGGTCAAACCCGCAGAGTACCGCCGGCTGAGCGTGCCGTCGAGCGCATCCTGGACCATCCGGGGGAAGATTCCCTGCGCCTCTCCGACAAGGATGGAATCGAAGTAGGGAGCGACCTCATCCGGAAACGTCGAGGCGAACTTCCCGCCTCCCATCACGATCTTTCCCATCGCACGGAAACGCGCTGCCACTTCGAACGCATGAGGCGCCAGGTAATCGAGGAAGCTGAGGGCGATAAGAGAGGCATCAGTCGAATAATCGATCGGGCGCACCATCTCGTGAAGCACCTCCACTTCCACCGTCGAAGGGGCCATCCCGGCCAGGAGAATTCCGGGAAGCGGAGGGGCGGGGGTGCGCGCATAATAGGGATCGGCTCCCTTGAGATTCTGAAAGAAAACGATAATGAGCAGCTTTGGTTTTTTCATCGGAGGCTCCGTCTAGTGTTCGTTCGTGCGGTGGTTCGCCGGTACACATACGGTCTCAGGGACGCACCCGCAACAATTCCACACCTCTTCGACCGCGGTCAGGAGGCGGTCGATGTCGTTCCGCGTGTGAGTCGCCATCATACTGATCCTGAACCGTTGCTGGGAGACGGGGACGGCGGGATATTCGACCGAATTGATGAAGATGCCCCGCTTGTGAAATTCGTATCCGGCGCGGCGGATGTTCATTCCGGCCGGCACGCGGAGAGGGATGATTGCAGCCCCGGGAGCGCAATCGAACCCGAGCTCGTTCAGCCCGGCAGAAGCCAGGCGGACGTTTTCCCGGAGGTGCGCAAGGAGTTCGGGTTCCTGCTCGATGACATCGAGTCCGGCGATGACTGTCGCGATGGCCGCCGGAGGGAGCGACGCGGAAAACATGTACGATCGCGCGAAGAAACGGAGGTAGTTGACGATCGATTTGGAGGCGGCCACGAATCCGCCGGTCACGGTAAACGTCTTGCTGAATGTCCCCATCACGATATCGATCGCGCCTTCGAGCCCGAAATGTTCCGGGGTGCCTGCTCCCGTCGGGCCCATCACGCCTGTCCCGTGCGCATCGTCCAGCATGAGGATCGCTCCGTTCGATTTACAGATAGGGAGAATCCGGTCAAGAGGCGCGAGGTCGCCGTCCATCGAATAGACCCCTTCCACGCCGACGAACCGGTCTCCCGCGGAATCAGAGCGGCGCATCGAGAGCATCGATTCCAGCCGGTCGCAGTCGTTGTGCGGAAACCGGTACGATTGCGCGTTCGCCAGTTTGATTCCGTCGCAAAACGAGGCGTGACTGTACCCGTCGTAGAAGACGGTATCCCTCGGATTGAGTAACCCGCTCACAAGGCCCACGTTCGCTCCATACCCGCTGGAGAAGATCATTGCATCTTCGGTGCGCTTGAGCGCCGCGAGCCGCTCCTCCAATTCCCGGTGCAGCCTGGTGTAGCCGCTGAGCAGGGGCGGGCCTCCAATTCCCGCGCCGTAGTGGTCGAGAGCCATGTGGGCGCGCTCCTTCACCACCCGGTGGTTTGCAAGTCCGAGATAATTGTTCGACCCGAACATCAGCATCCTCACAGGCTCCCCGGAAAAGGGGTCTATAACCGAGACTTCCCGGTCTGCCGCGCTGATGATCTCCCTCATGCAGAGCATCTGC
>DATDFQ010000039.1 GCA_036522515.1 Bacteroidota bacterium | reverse complement strand
CCCTGCTCTTCAAGATCGATATCATGTCGAATTTTGTGAACCTTACTCTGATCCTGGTCGCGGCCGCGATGGCCTGCACCTCGTTCGGGATGCTCCTCTCCGCGGTTTCCAAAACGTCCTCCCAGGCGAACGGACTCGGGACCTTCCTGATCCTCACGATGAGCTCCATCGGCGGCGCCTGGTTCCCCACCTCGTTCATGCCCGGGTACATTCAGACGATCAGCAAAGGGACGATCGTCTACTGGTCGATGGACGGCTTTCTGCAGGTCCTCTGGCGGGGCGCCCCCCTCGTCGACATCCTCCCGAACCTGGGAGTTCTGCTTGCGATCGCAACGGTCATCACAAGCGTGAGCGTCCTCCAGTTCAAGAAGGGCCACGTGTTTTAGACCCACCACCCTCACCCGATCAACCCATTCCTGATACAAAGGCGCCCCTCGATTCTCAAGATTGAGAAATGTCGTGCTATTTCGCCGGAATACCGCGATAATCCGTGCGCGGATCTCATTTCGGACGAGGGTCGTCCATGGCACAGGAATTGCCATATACCCGGCATGAGTCCGTCGCCGGAAGCGGGGAATCATCCCTGCCCGACCGCAAACGGAGAGTCGAGCTTCACTATCAGGGTGAAAGAATGAACGAAAAAGTTCTCGAACTGATCCGGAAATATGATCGACCGGGTCCCCGCTACACGAGCTATCCTCCCGCGCCGGTATTCTCGGCGGAATACGGGCCGAACGAACATCTCTCTGCGATTCAATCGGTAGAGAGCTCCCCCCAGAACCAGGACCTGTCGCTCTACTTTCACATCCCTTTCTGCGACACGCTCTGTTACTTCTGCGGGTGCACGACCGTGATCACGCACGACCGGGGACGGATGGAAGAATATATCCGCTATCTCAAAACGGAAATCGATCTCCTCGCGGCCCGGCTGAATCCCGGTCGTAGGGTCGTCCAGATGCATTGGGGCGGAGGATCCCCCACGTACCTCACGCCCGCGCAGATTCGGGACCTGGGATCGCACATTCGCAAGTCGTTCCGGTTTGACGAAGACGCGGAAGTGAGCGTCGAGGTCGATCCGAGGGAGCTGATGTACGACCATCTCCTGTCGCTCCGGGAAGCCGGCTTCAACCGCATGAGCGTCGGAGTGCAGGACTTCGACCCGATCGTGCAGAAGGCGGTGAACCGCGTTCAAAGCGAATTCATCACCCGCCAGGCCATCGACTGGAGCCGCGAGCTCGGATTTACGGGACTCAACATCGATCTCATCTACGGCCTTCCCTTCCAGACCGCCTCGTCGTTCGAGAAAACCCTCTCCAGGGTCTGCGGAATGTTTCCGGAACGGATCGCCGTCTATAACTTCGCGTACGTTCCCCGCATCAAGCCCCACCAGAGGGTGATCCGGCCGGAAGATCTCCCCTCGCCGGAATCGAAGCTCGAGCTTCTCTTTTCCACGATCGGGCGGCTCTCCGAGGCGGGATACGACTATATCGGAATGGACCACTTCGCCAGGCCGGACGACGAGCTGGCACGGGCCCAGCGAAACGGCACCCTCCGCCGGAACTTCCAGGGGTACTCGACCAGGGCGGGATCGGATATGTACGGATTGGGGATGTCGGCGATCAGCCATTTCGGCACTTATTATGGACAGAACGCCAAGACTCTGCAGGAATACTACCGCGCCATCGACGCGGGAACCTTCGCGACGCGCGTCGGATACCGGATGACCCCGGACGATCAGCTCAGGAAGTCCGTGATCATGAGACTGATGTGCGATCTTCAGCTCGATACCGTCCGCCTCGGAAAGGAATTTGAAATCCACTTTGACGAATACTTCCGCGAAGCCCTGGAAAAACTCCGTCCCCTCATCGACGACGGCCTCGTGACGAGGACGCCGGAACTTCTCACCGTGACGTCGCCGGGCAGGTTGTTCCTCCGCAATATTGCGATGTGTTTCGACGCGTATCTCCTGGAGGACCGGCAGCGAACGCCCCTCTATTCCCGGACGGTCTGAGGACTAAACTGAATTATTACCCACACATGGGGTAGTGTCTTATTGTGTCATCCTGAGCGAAGCGAAGGATCTTGCAGATAGGAAAGACGAGATCCTTCGGTCGCTCCGCTCCCTCAGGATGACATGTTTGGTGAAATTGAGACAGTACGACAATTCGGGGTTGCGGGAAAATCATCGGCGAAATCGCTACATTGCGGCGACATTTTTGCTGGAGCGCGCAAGCTGGCCCGAATGAAAATGATAAAGCCCCGTCCGAAGAATGCTGCGCGGGGGAAAACCCTCCTTCCGCAGGATTTCCTCGACGCGTCCCCGAATCTGATTCTTGTCGTGTCGCCGGAGGGATCGATTCTTCAGGTCAACCGGCGTACATCGGACGTGTTGAAAGCCCCCGGAAAATCGCTGATCGGATCGTCGTTCTACGACTGGTGCATGCCCGCCGAGCGCGACCGGATGATGCACGCCCTGTCGGACACTCTCGCCGGCCGCGGGCTCCGGCAGGCGGAAATCCTCCTCAGGGCGTCGGACGGATCCGGGACAAGCGTCGACTTCACCGTGGGGTGTTATTCTCCGGGCGGGGGAGGGGAGGATCGCCGCGTCCTGACAGGGCGCGATGTCTCGGAAGAGAAGCGGAAGGAGCTCGATTTGCTCCGCTTCTCCAACATCGCTCATTTCACCGTAAACCCCATCGAGATCACCGATCCGAACGGCCGGATCGTCTACGTCAACCCGGCCTTCGAGAAGGCGAGCGGGTACTCGAAGGAAGAGCTCGTCGGCAAGAATCCGAACGTCTTCGGGAGCGGGAAGCACCCCAGGCGGTTCTGGGAGGGGATGTGGAAGACGATCACTTCGGGCAGGGTCTGGGTCGGGGAGATCGAAAACCGCCGCCGGTCGGGGGAACCGTTCTTTACCCAGTTGCTGATTTCGCCGATCATCGATGCGGCCGGAAAGATCGTGGGATTCTTCGGTGTGCACCGGGATATCACGGGACAGAAGAGCCTCGAGCAGCAGCTGATTCACGCGCAGAAGATGGAGAGCATCGGCATGCTCGCCGCCGGCCTGGCCCACGAGGTCGGGAACCCGCTCACCTCGATTTCGTCCCTCGTCCAGGTCATCCAGAGGACGACGGCCGACGATTTCACGCAGGACAAGCTCGAGCTCATCAAAAGCCAGATCAACCGCATCTCGAAGATCATCCGGGACCTTGTCGATTTCTCGCGGCGGTCGAGCTACGAAGTCCAGCTCACCGACGTCAACAAGTGCATCAAGGATTCGGTGGAGATCGTCCGCATCGGAAAGAAATCCAAGGGGATCTCCTTCGGGGTCGATTTTGCGGAATCGATTCCCCAGCTTCCGCTCGTGCCGGACCAGATCGAGCAGGTGTTCATCAATATTCTGATCAACGCCGTCGACGCGATTCATGCCCGGCCGGACGCGCCGGGCCGTGTCGCCGGCGGG
>DATDFQ010000038.1 GCA_036522515.1 Bacteroidota bacterium | reverse complement strand
GACGATCAGCACGAGCACGGCAGGCACCTATTCAGTGACAGTAACGGATACGAAGGGCTGCACGGGATCAGGTACCGGGACACTCACGGTCGATTCGAGCCCCACGGTCTCTGTCAACAGCCCGACCGCATGTTCGAGCGTTTTGCCCGCGACTCTAACGGCGACGCCGAGCGGCGGAACCGGCGCGGTGACGTATTCCTGGAGCACGGGAGCGACGACATCGACAATCAGCACAAGCACAGCCGGCACCTATTCTGTAACCGTTACCGACACAAAGAGTTGCACGGGCTCAGGCACAGGTACATTGACTGTAAATCCGAACCCGACAGTTTCGGTGGGTGGTGTCGAAGTTTGCGCAAGCACGCTACCGGCGACATTGACTGCCACTCCAAGCGGCGGAACGGGCGCGGTGACATATGCCTGGAGCACGGGAGCGACGACATCGACGATCAGCACGAGCACCGCGGGAACGTACTCGGTGACCGTGACAGATACGAAGGGGTGCACGGGGACCGGCTCAGGGACATTGACAGTCGATCCGAATCCGACCGCCTCGGTCGCCAACGTGGAACGGTGCGCAAGTGCGCTTCCGGCGACGTTGACTGCGACACCAGCTGGAGGGACCGGCGCGGTATCGTATGCCTGGAGTACCGGTGCAACTACATCGACGATCAGTACAAGCACGGCGGGCACCTACAGTGTGACTGTGACAGATACAAAGGGTTGCACAGGATCAGGCACCGGGACACTGACGGTTGATCCGAATCCGACGGTATCAGTGGCTAATGTCGCAGCATGCGCAAGTGCGCTTCCTTCTACGCTCACCGCCACACCGGCAGGCGGGACGGGCGCGGTGACATATGCCTGGAGCACGGGAGCGACGACATCGACGATCAGTACGAGCACTGCAGGCACCTACTCGGTGACAGTGACAGACACGAAAGGATGCACAGGCTCGGGTTCAGGAACTCTGACTGTAAACCCGAACCCCACTGTCTCGGTTGACAGCGTACAGGCGTGCGCCGGGAATTCGGCCACGATGACGGCGACACCGGCTGGCGGAACAGGCGCGGCGGCATTCTCCTGGAGCACGGGTGCGACCACTTCGACAATCAGTGTCAGCACTGCAGGCAATTACTCGGTGACGGTAACTGATACCAAGGGCTGCACCGCCTCGGGATTCGGTAAACTGACCGTGAACGCACTGCCGGCCATCTCCTCAAATCCCACGAACCAGACGGTTACATCGGGGGGTTCTGCGAGTTTCTCTGTGACCGCGACGGGCGCAGGGTTGACCTATCAATGGCGCAAGGGTGGAGTGGACCTGGTGAACGGTGGGAATATCTCGGGTGCGACGACAGCAACTCTTACGGTGAACCCGGCCGCAACAGTGGATGCGGGTTCCTATGACGTGGTTGTCTCAGGGACGTGTCCGCCTTCCAAGACATCGACCGCGGCGACGCTGACTGTGACCAGGATCCCGACCACAGGTTCTTTGACCACGACTCCGAATCCCTCAGTCTTTGGCCAATCGGTGATCTTCAGCGACACGGTGAAGGGCGGGGCGACAACCGGTCTGGTCTACTTCAAGGTGGACGGGCTTGTGGTCGATTCGGCTGCCGTAAACGGAAGCGGAATCTCTCTCGTTTCGAAGTCGAACCTTGCAATCGGAACGCATGCCGTCGCAGCCTTCTACGGCGGGTCGGCAAGCTTTGATACGAGTACGTCAAACACGGTCTCTCAGGTTGTCAAGCCGGATACGTTTACAATCGCGGCCTCGGCGGGGCTTCATGGCACGATCAACCCGTCCGGCAACGTCAAGGCGGCTCGAGGATCGAATAGGAGCTTCTCGGTCACCCCGAGCGGCGGTTACCATGTGGATAGCGTGATCGTCGACGGCGCAAAGGTTGATTCGACGGCGAGCTACACGTTTATCAACGTGACCGCAAACCACACAATTCGCGCGACGTTCGCCCAGAGCACGTTTACGATCACGGCTTCGGCGGGCGCCAACGGGACGATCACTCCTTCCGGGGCGGTCGTGGTCAACGCCGGCGGAAACCAGGCGTTCGCGATCACCGGGAACACCGGGTATCGCGTGCTGGACGTCGAGGTCGACGGCAGCTCGGTCGGAACGGTTACGAACTATTCATTCACGAACGTGGCAACCGATCACACGATCTCGGCGACGTTTGAGGTGAGCCCGGCCTACGCGATCGCCTACCGCTCCTTCGCGGCCGATAGCATCGCGCTTGCGAGAGATAACAAGGGGAAGGCCGGCAAGTACGTAGCCCGGAAACCGGATAAGGTGGACTTCCTCTTCGTCGTGCGGAACGACTCCGTTGCCATAACCGATTTCCATGTCGAGTTCTCGATCGCAATCGACACGTCGAGACCCTTCTTCACGGTCCCCGCTTCGACAATATCCACAACGGATTCGAAGTTGAAGAAATGGAACTTCACGTTCAGTTCTCCGCTCTCGGTCGGAGATTCGGTGAGCGTGTCGGGATTCGGAGACAAGGGGAAGTTCCAGAAGGTCTCCAAGTATTACTGGACGAAGGCGTCGGTGCAAACCGGACCGAGCCATAAGAACCCGTTCTTCGTGAGGAACCAGCCCAAGCTGCCCATGCCGAACAGGATCAACGCGCTGGCCGAAGACTTCGCATTCAGCGGATTTGCGTCGACCAACGGGCTTCTTGTCGGAAAAGACCGGAGTCTGGACAGTGCGAAACAGTACGGGTGGCTGCAGTCGCCCAAGTATACGAACGTCGTGAAAACGTTAAGCGACAAGACCGGACGTCATACCGGAGCCGCCCACGGATTCAACGTACTTGTAAACGGCAAGCCGGTTCTCAAGCGCCATACCCAATTGCCGCCTCTAACGTTTAACGATGTCCTTCTTGCGGACATGATCGCGTTGAAGATTAGCATCGTGGCGAGCCAGCTTGAAAAGACACCGCTCGGGTTCGGGGAGCTGATTTACAACGACGGCGGCTCGAACCAGTTCAACGGACTGATGATCAAGGAGATTGCTCACGCAGGCGACTCGCTGATGATGGGCTCCTACAGCGCGGGTGTACACCTGTTCCCTGACGCGGCGACGTTCCATCTCCTCGACTCGACGGTCCAGAACATCAACAATGCGTTCGAAGGTCCGATGGATACGGTGAAGTTTTCCGATTCTCTGAAGTTGAAGGGAGTCCGTCTCCTTGCGGATGTACCGTATCTCAGGTCCAACTCAACCGTCGTGCCCGAGAAGCTCCAGCCGGTCCAGGTGATCAACCTCGATCTGCCGCTCAGTTCCGAATTGAGGCAGAACTATCCGAACCCGTTCAATCCGACGACCACGATCGAGTTCTCGTTATCGAACCCGGCGGTTGTCACGCTGAAGGTGTATAACACCGTGGGCCAGGAAGTGGCGACGTTGCTTGACAATCAGCAAATGGATGACGGAGAGCAGCAGGTTCAGTTCAACGCCTCGAAGCTCTCCTCGGGAGTCTATTTCTACAGGATAATTGCCGAGCAGATCGGGAACGAGGACGATGGGATACCCTCGAGTTACTTCAGCAGCGCGAAGAAGATGCTGTTGATCAAGTAGCAGGGAATTTCACCACCGCCTGCGCTGAGGCTCTGCAAGTCTCCGCGGGACCGGAGCACTGCACGACCATCGAGAGCCGATCCTTTCCCCTTCCGGGGAAGGGATCGGCTCCTCTTTTGATTCCAATGCAACCCCCTGTATGGAACGAACGACCGGGTAAAACAGCCCGTACCAGGCATATTTGGTCAGAAAGGGGTAAGATTAGGCCCCCAATTTGATATTTGTCACAAACTCTCTCCTCAAGTAGTGATATCTTCTATCCTATAGCTTCATCCTCGAGCCTTTGCATGATAGATTTTTTTTTCGCCAAACATCGGAAAAACAGCAGTTATACTTGATAATTCGCACCCCAATTCGTATGTTTAAGGGGCTTTCCACCAACGAAAGCCCGGCCATTTTTTCGGGGGAATTATTTGGAGGTGGGTGTCATCCCCCTATCCTCTCCATCACCACAATTTCAAGAAGGCATTCGAACCTTTATCTCAAATCCGAATCCATCAATACGGAAAACTAAATAGAAAAACTTGATACAGCCACCGTCTCGCTTCGACCCATACCATTCCACCGAGGGGTATCTATGAATAAATCTACTCTTTTATTCCTTCTAGCAATCACTTTCATCTCCGCATCACTCGCTCTGGGCGCCGGAACTGTCCGCTGGTCAGGAGGGACGAGCACAGCATGGGCGACGGCAGGCAACTGGACTGTGGTGACCGGCACACCGAGCACACCGCCCAGTTCAGCGGATGCGGTGGAGATCGGAACGGGCACAATAACCTTCCAGCCGACGATCACCACATCGGTGACCATTGCCTCGCTGACATTTGGCACGACTGCGTCTGGAACATTGACACTCGGGGCAGCCGGTTCGCTGACAATCTCGGGCAACCTTTCGATCGCGCCGACGAACAACTCCACGGATAATTTCATCAATGTCGGCGCTCAAACGTTGACTGTTCAAGGAACTGCGAATGTCGGCTCCGGAGGCGGATCGACCGCTGGCGGGACAATAAATGTGAGTACAGGGACTTTCCAGATAAATGGCACCCTGACCGTCAATAACAAAGGGCTCGTAGCCTTCAGCGGCGCCGGCACAATGATACTCCAGGGGGACTTTTCAAATGCCGGAACCTTTACTCCCGGAACGACGAGCACGGTAAACTGCAATGGAACGAGTGCTCAGTCTATCGCGGGAGGGACTTACATCACCCTCAAGAGCAATAACGCTGCGGGCATTTCCCTCGCAGCGGCGACGACCCTTACTACGCTCACCATTGGTGATGTCACCGCGAACAGCATATTCAGTGATGGTGGTTTTCAGGTTACCTCAACCGGCACACTCAATCTAACATCCGGGACTTTCCAGTTGGGTGGCGCCGCTGCCACGACTTTCCCCGCGTTTGCCACGAGGAACATTTCGGCTGGAACTACTATCGAGTATGCCTCCGCAGTCGCGCAGACGGTCTCAGCAACACCTTCGTATAAGAATCTGAAAATCTCCGGTGCTGGCGCCAAGACGGCTGGAAATAATCTCACAATCGACGAGGATCTGAACATTTCGGCTGGTACACTCAACCTCTCGACATTTACAGCGGACCGCTCATCGGCAGGTGGCACTTTGACCGTGGCGAGCGGCGCAACGCTGACTATCGGCGGAACCAACAGTTTCCCCGCCAGTTACACGACGCACACTCTCGGTTCGACGAGCGTCGTTAATTACAGTGGCACAAACCAATCGGTCTCCGGAGAGACTTACGGCACGTTGAATCTTAGCGGTGCTGGCACCAAGACGGCAGCGGGCCCGGTCACAATTAACGGCACGCTCTCCGTCGCGACCAGTACGACGCTAGATCCCAGTGGAAACCTGTTTACCGGAAGCGGCACGAACACCATGAGTTTGTCGGGTACCTTGATCGTGGATGCCTCCACATTCGCAGGATCCTATACAAGTTTCGAGACACGGACCATTAATGCGGGCAGCACTGTCCAATACTCGAACGCGAATCCTACTTTTGATGCGGGCCTGACATATCAGAACCTGACATTCAGCGGGTCCGGGACCGCCGGGACGAGCGGAGACTTGACCGTTCAGGGAACACTCGCAAACACCTTCCCTGCCGCCACGCTCAATTTCGGGTCGAGTAACGTCATTATCAGCGGGGCTGTCGCAAACCATAACGTTTCAGGCTTCACTACAACAGGCGGTCTTAGCTATACCGCGACGGCAAATACCACGACCCTCACCACGAGCGGGATCTCTGTCGCGTCGTTGACGATGAGCGGATCGGGGGGGACGCTCAATCTCGGAACCAATCTTTCGCACACAGTTTCGGGAAATGTAACCCTCACAGCAGGAACATTAAACGGCGGGACGACGTCTACCCTGGCTGTTGCCGGAAACTGGTCCGGCACAGGTACATTTACCGCAGGAACGGGAACGGTTAACTTTGACGGAGCAGGTGTCCAGGCATTACCGAGCACCGCCACCACATTCAACAATCTCACAATCTCCGGAGGCGGAACAAAGACGTTCGGTTCAAACACCACCGTCGCAAGTGCGTTGAGCGTGAACGCGGGTCCGACCCTCAGTCTCTCGACGTTTACTTTGGACCAGCGAGGAAACCTAACAGTCAACGGAACACTCAGCGGCACGGGCGCGATCACGCTCAGTACGACGGCCGGCGCAACCATTGACGGCACCGGTTCCATTACCGATGCGACATCGCTTGCGGTCACCGCCAATAAGACAGTGGCATCCACCGCCATTCTGTCCTTTCCTGGTACCATCGCTCTGGGCAATAGCATCGTCATGACCAATAATGGAGCCGTAACGAGCACCGCCGCAGGTGGAATAACAGGAGGGAACTCCTCCTCTGGCTGGACTCAAGGGACGAATAGCGTGCTTAACATCGCCGGACCTCTGTTGGCAACCGGTGTCTTAACAGCCACCGCGTCGGGGAATGTCGTTAACTATAATGGCACATCGGCTCAGACCACTAAAGGGGCTGCCTACATAACTCTAAAATCGAACAACACTGCGGGCCTCACGCTCGGCGCGGCATCAACGATCACAACTCTCACGATCGGCGATGTGACCGCCAGCAGCATCTTCAGCGATGGAGGGCTTGTAATCACCCCGAATGCCTCTTCGGTCCTTAATTTGACATCTGGCACCTACAAGCTTGGATCCGCAACGGTGGGGACGGCGTTCCCAGGTTACGGCACGATCAATATCGCTTCCGGAACGACAGTCGAATACGCCTCCGCAGTAGCCCAGGCCGTATCCACAACACCTTCATACAAGAACCTCACATTTAGTGGCGCGGGGACTAAGACACCCGCCTTGGGAACTCTGACAGTCGGAGGGAATTGGAGTCTCAGCAGCTCGAGCTCACTTGCGACTAACAATACCATCGTGAACCTGACAGGGACCCTGACCATCACATCAGGAACATTGACAGCAAGCAACACGGCCGCGTTCAATGTCGGTGGAGATTGGACAAACGGAGGCACGTTTACACCAGGAACAGGCACTGTGACGTTTAATGGCACATCTCCTCAGACGATCAGCGGGGCGACCGCAACGACCTTCAGCGGTGTAGCGATCACCAACACGACCGGGGCAATCTCGGTAAGCACAAATTTCAGCGCAAGCGGCACACTGAACTTGAACGGCGCGGCTACTCTTCTGAGTCCAGCACCGGCAGTAATTGTGAGCGGCACCGGGACTCTGACCGGTACAGGCACAGCAAAAGTTACCAGGACGGCAGCGACTGCCGATTTCTCTTCACAGTACACGATTACCAATAAGACGCTCACCAATCTGACTGTCGAATACGCCGGGGGGGCGGCGCAAAATCTGAGCGCGCTCACCTACGGAAACCTCAAGGTCAATAACTCGAACGGGATTACGCTCTCTGCCGGAGATGCCACGGTCAATGGCGCTCTGACCCTCACGAGCGGGATCATCGATGGGGTTACAAATAATCGGACAATCACGATCGGTTCATCGGGCACCGCAAGTACGGGGAGTAATTCATCTCACGTCAGCGGAAAACTTGCGCGCGTCTACAGCGGCACCGGCTCGAAGAATTTCCCCATCGGCAAGGGAGGGAACTGGCGGCCTGCTACACTCAATTATACAGGCCTCACCGGTACCAGCACCGTGACGGCAGAGCAATTCGAGTCTGCTCTCACAGGAACGATTCCCCCGAACACTGCACTCTATGCGTCGAGATTTTGGACTGTCACGCAATCCGGCGGAAGCGCATTTACCTATGATATTACTCTGGATGGAACCGGATTCAGTCCGACAGGCACTCCGAGGATACTGAAAAAGGACATTTCCACCATCGTTGCGTTCCCGACTTCCTTCTCTTCGCCAAATTACACCACGACCGGGCTGACGACTCTGAGCGATTTCGCTTTGGGGGATGAATGTACCCCTCCGGTGATCTCCGTAAATAGCCCGGAGGTTTGCAGCGGGAGCTCAGCCACACTGACGGCAACGGTCACATCGAACGGTCCGGCGACAGCGTATTTATGGAGTCCAGGCGGCGCAACAACCTCCACGATCAGCGTGAGTACGGCGGGGACGTACTCAGTGACGGTGACCAATTCAAACAGCTGTACAGGGTCAGGATCAGGCACACTCACGGTCAATCCGAATCCCACGGTTTCGGTTGGCAACGTCGAAGTATGCGCGAGTGCACTGCCTGCCACGTTGACGGCTACGCCGGCGGGTGGAACCGGATCGAAGACGTTCGCATGGAGTACTGGAGCGACCACATCGACGATCAGCACGAGCACGGCGGGCACATACACGGTGACTGTAACCGATACCAAGGGGTGTACGGGAACAGGTACGGGCACATTGACAGTCAATCCCAACCCGACGGTTTCTGTTAACAGCCCTGAAGTATGTGCTAGCGCCCTACCGGCTACTCTGACAGCAACGCCAAGCGGTGGGACGGGCGCTTCGACCTTTGCGTGGAGTACCGGAGCAACGACCTCGACAATCAGCACGAGCACGGCGGGTACATACACGGTGACGGTCACAGATACGAAAGGATGCACCGGGACAGGAACGGGCACACTGACAGTTGATCCGAACCCCACCGTAGCAGTAGCGGACGTGGAAGCATGCGCGAGTGCGCTTCCTGCGACACTGACCGCCACACCGAGCGGCGGGACAGGCGCAGTGACATATTTCTGGAGCACCGGCGCCACGACATCAACTATCAGCACAAGTACGGCTGGCACGTATTCCGTGACGGTAACGGATACGAAAGGCTGCACCGGATCGGGCTCAGGCACATTGACGGTGGGTTCTTCACTAACGGTGGGCGTCAATAGTCCCGAGGTTTGCACGAGCGCCCTGCCGGCTACGCTGACCGCAACACCGAGCGGCGGTACACCCGGCTACACCTATTCCTGGAGCACCGGAGCGACGACATCGACGATCAGCACAAGCACCGCCGGTACCTACAGCGTGACAGTAACAGACTCGAAGGGGTGCACAGGATCAGGTACCGGGTCGTTGACAATCCATCCAAACCCGACGGTATCGGTGGGGAACGAGGAAATGTGTGCGAGTGCGCTTCCCGCAACGCTGACTGCAACGCCGAGCGGCGGAACAGGCGCAGTGACATATGCCTGGAGCACCGGTGCAACTACATCGACGATCAGTACGAGCACGGCAGGCACCTACACCGTGACGGTAACTGATACGAAAGGGTGCACGGGAACAGGGTCAGGGACATTGACAGTTGACCCGAACCCCATGGTTTCTGTCAATAGTCCGGACGTATGTGCGAGCACCTTACCGGCAACATTGACGGCGACACCAAGTGGTGGAACAGGGGCGGTAACATATTCCTGGAGTACCGGCGCCACAACATCGACGATCAGCACAAGCACGGCAGGAACGTACAGCGTGACAGTGACGGACACAAAGGGTTGCACTGGTTCTGGTACGGGCACATTGACAGTTAATCCGGAGCCGACGGTGTCTGTTGCGAATGAAGAAGCATGCGCGAGCGCACTCCCCGCCACGTTGACGGCCACACCGGCCGGCGGAACCGGTTCAAAGACTTTTAGCTGGAGCACCGGTGCGACGACATCGACGATCAGCACAAGCACGGCGGGCACCTACAGCGTGACCGTAACTGACACGAAGGGGTGCACAGGATCAGGCACAGGGACGTTGACAATTCATCCGAACCCGACAGTATCGGTGGGGAATGAGGAAATGTGCGCGAGCGCGCTTCCAGCAACACTGACAGCCACACCGAGCGGCGGGACGGGTGCGGTGACATATGACTGGAGCACGGGTGCGACGACATCCACGATCAGCACGAGCACGGCGGGCACCTATAGTGTGACAGTCACAGACACGAAGGGCTGCACGGGCTCCGGGTCAGGGACCTTGATAGTTCATCCGAATCCGACCGTAGCGGTGGGGGACGAGGACGTCTGCGCGAGCGCGCTTCCCGCGACCCTGACTGCAACACCGAGCGGCGGGACAGGCGCAGTGACATATGCCTGGAGCACGGGGGCAACGACATCGACGATCAGCACGAGCACGGCCGGTACATACAGCGTGACCGTAACAGACACGAAGGGCTGCACAGGTTCAGGCTCAGGCACCTTGACGGTGGGTTCTTCATTGACGGTGGGGGTCAATAGCGCGGAGGTTTGTGCGAGCACCCTGCCGGCTACACTGACTGCAACACCGAGCGGAGGTACACCCGGCTTCACCTATTCCTGGAGCACCGGAGCGACGACATCGACAATCAGCACAAGCACGGCGGGCACCTACAGCGTGACCGTAACAGACTCGAAAGGGTGCACGGGATCAGGCACAGGGATGTTGACAATTCATCCGAACCCAACGGTATCGGTGGGGAACGAGGAAATGTGTGCGAGCGCGCTTCCAGCCACACTGACGGCAACGCCGAGCGGCGGAACGGGTGCCGTGACTTATGACTGGAGTACCGGAGCCACCACATCGACGATCAGCACGAGCACGGCAGGCACATACAGCGTGACTGTAACGGACACCAAGGGCTGCACAGGATCCGGGTCAGGGACATTGACAGTTGATCCGAACCCCACGGTAGCGGTGGCGGACGAGGACGTGTGTGCGAGCGCTCTACCGGCTACCCTTACTGCGACACCGACTGGTGGAACGGGCGCAGTGACATATTCCTGGAGCACCGGAGCCACCACATCGACGATCAGCACGAGCACGGCGGGCACGTACTCCGTGACGGTGACGGATACGAAGGGCTGCACAGGTTCAGGCTCAGGCACGTTGACGATCGGTTCCTCTCTGACAGTGGGTGTCAATAGTCCGGAGGTATGCACGAGCGCCCTGCCGGCCACACTGACTGCGACACCGAGTGGCGGAACTCCCGCTTACACCTATTCGTGGAGCACCGGAGCGACGACATCGACGATCAGCACAAGCACTGCGGGCACGTACAGTGTGACGGTAACGGACTCGAAAGGGTGCACAGGATCAGGCACAGGAACCCTGACAGTTCATCCGAATCCGACAGTATCGGTGGGGAACGAGGAAATGTGCGCGAGTGCGCTTCCCGCGACGCTGACTGCAACACCGAGCGGCGGGACAGGCGCAGTGACATATTCCTGGAGCACCGGAGCGACCACATCGACGATCAGCACGAGCACGGCTGGAACGTACAGCGTGACTGTAACGGACACGAAGGGGTGCACAGGAACAGGTTCTGGGACATTGACAGTAGACCCGAACCCGACTGTAAGCATGGCGAATGAGGATGTCTGCGCAAGCGCGCTACCGGCGACCATGACCGCCACACCGAGCGGTGGAACGGGAACAGTCACTTATGCCTGGAGCACCGGGGCGACGACATCGACGATTAGCACGAGCACCGCGGGCACCTATAGCGTAACAGTAACGGATACGAAGGGCTGCACGGGCTCGGGCTCGGGAACGTTGACAGTGAGTTCCTCACTGACGGTGGGTGTCAACAGTCCGGATGTGTGCGCGAGCACGCTTCCCGCTACTCTTACGGCAACGCCGAGTGGCGGAACTCCCGCTTATGCCTATTCGTGGAGCACAGGAGCGACGACATCGACGATCAGCACAAGCACTGCAGGAACGTATTCAGTGACAGTAACGGACACGAAAGGGTGCACAGGCTCGGGTACAGGGACTTTGACGATTAATCCGAACCCGACCGTAGCCGTGGGCAACGTTGAAGTATGTTCAAGCACTCTGCCGGCGACCTTGACTGCAACGCCGAGCGGCGGGACAGGAGCAGTGACGTATGCCTGGAGCACGGGCGCGACGACATCGACGATCAGCACGAGCACGGCGGGCACCTACTCCGTAACTGTCACGGATACGAAGGGGTGCACAGGTTCCGGATCGGGTACCCTCACTGTTGACCCCAACCCGACAGTAAGCGTGGCAAATCAGGATGTGTGCGCAAGCGCTCTTCCCGCCACACTGACAGCGACACCAAGCGGCGGAACGGGCGCGGTTACGTACGCGTGGAGCACAGGGGCCACAACATCGACAATCAGCACAAGCACGGCGGGCACCTACAGTGTGACCGTTACAGACACGAAGGGGTGCACGGGCTCGGGCTCGGGCACGTTGACAGTAAGTTCCTCATTGACGGTGGGGGTCAATAGCCCCGCGGTTTGCACCAGCGCGCTTCCCGCTACGCTTACGGCGACACCAAGCGGCGGGACACCCGCGTACACCTATTCCTGGAGTACGGGAGCGACGACATCGACAATCAGCACAAGTACAGCCGGCACCTATTCTGTAACTGTTACCGACACAAAGGGTTGCACGGGCTCCGGCACGGGTACATTGACTGTGAATCCGAACCCGACGGTATCAGTCGGTAATGTTGAGGTCTGCGCAAGCACGCTTCCCGCTACGCTTACGGCGACTCCAAGCGGCGGAACGGGTGCAGTGACATATGCCTGGAGCACGGGAGCGACGACATCGACGATCAGCACGAGCACCGCGGGGACGTACTCGGTGACCGTGACAGATACGAAGGGGTGCACGGGGACCGGCTCAGGGACATTGACAGTCGATCCGAATCCGACCGTCTCGGTCGCGAACGTGGAACGGTGCGCAAGTGCGCTTCCGGCAACGTTGACTGCGACACCAGCTGGAGGGACCGGCGCGGTGACATATGCCTGGAGCACGGGAGCGACGACCTCAACAATAAGTACGAGCACAGCCGGCACATATTCCGTGACCGTAACAGACACGAAAGGTTGCACGGGCTCAGGCACGGGCACACTGACGGTTGATCCGAATCCGACGGTATCAGTGGCTAATGTCGCAGCATGCGCAAGTGCGCTTCCTTCTACGCTCACTGCCACACCGGCAGGCGGGACGGGCGCGGTGACATATGCCTGGAGCGGGGGTGCGACGACATCGACGATCAGTACGAGCACTGCAGGCACCTACTCGGTGACAGTGACAGACACGAAAGGATGCACAGGCTCGGGTACAGGATCACTGACTGTAAACCCGAACCCCACTGTCTCGGTTGACAGCGTACAGGCGTGCGCCGGGAACTCAGCCACGATCACCGCAACCCCCGCGGGTGGGACCGGATCAAAGACGTTCGCGTGGAGTACCGGTGCGACCACGTCGACAATCAGTGTCAGCACCGCGGGTAACTACTCGGTGACTGTGACTGATACCAAGGGCTGCACCGCCTCGGGATTCGGTAAACTGACCGTGAACGCACTACCGGCCATCTCTGCGGATCCTACGAATCAGACCGTTACATCGGGATCATCCGCAAGCTTCTCTGTGACCGCGACCGGCGCAGGGTTGACCTACCAGTGGCGCATGGCTACCGTGAACCTGGTGAACGGTGGGAATATCTCGGGTGCAACGAGTGCCACACTTACGATCAATCCGGCTGCAGCGGCGGATGCAGGTTCCTACGATGTGGTTGTCTCAGGGACGTGTCCTCCTTCCAAGACATCAAATCCGGCGACGCTGACTGTGAACAGGATACCGACGACGAGTTCTTTGACCACGACTCCGAATCCCTCAGTCTTTGGTCAGTCGGTGATCTTCAGCGACACGGTGAAGGGCGGGGCGACAACCGGTCTGGTCTACTTCAAGGTGGACGGGCTTGTGGTCGATTCGGCCGCGATAAACGGAAGCGGAATCGCCCTTGTGTCGAAGTCTAATCTCGCAATCGGAACGCACGCCATTCTTGCCCGCTATAACGGGTCGGCAAGTTATGACACGAGCACGTCGAACACGGTCTCTCAGGTCGTCAAGCCGGATACATTCACGATAGCGGCCTCGGCCGGGTTGCATGGGACGATCAACCCATCCGGCAACGTCAAGGCGGCTCGAGGATCGAATAAGAGCTTCTCGATGGTCCCGAGCAGCGGTTACCATGTGGATAGCGTAATCGTCGACGGCGCAAAGGTTGATTCGACGGCGAGCTACACGTTTATCAACGTGACCGCAAACCACACAATTCGTGCGACGTTCGCCCAGAGCACGTTTACGATCACGGCTTCGGCGGGCGCCAACGGGACGATCACTCCCTCCGGGGCGGTCGTGGTCAACGCCGGCGCCAGCCAGGCATTCGCCATCACAGGGAACACCGGGTATCGCGTGCTGGACGTCGTTGTCGACGGCAGCTCGGTCGGAACGGCTACGAACTATTCCTTCACGAACGTGTCAGCCGATCACACGATCTCCGCGACGTTTGAGGTGAGCCCCGCCTACGCGACAATGTACCGCTCGTTCAGGGCGGACAGCATCGTCGCCTCGAAAGACAACAAGGGGAAGCCGAACAAGTACGTAGCACGCAAACCGGACAAGGTAGATTTCCTTTTCGTCGTGCGGAACGACTCGGTTGCCATAACCGATTTCCATGTCGAATTCTCGATCGCGATCGACACGTCGAGACCCTTTTTCACGGTTCCCGCTTCGACGATCTCCAACGGGGACCTTGGAAAAATGAAGAAATGGAACTTCACCTTTGCTTCTCCTCTTGCGCCTGGAGACTCCGTCCGGGTGCAAGCGTTCGGGAACAAAGGAAAACTCCAGAAGGTCGGAAAGTACTGGTGGACGAGGTCGACAGTGAAAAACGGACCGAACCATAAGAATCCGTTCTTCGTGCGGAACCAACCCAAGCTCCCGATGCCGAACCGGATCAACGCACTGGCCGAGAACTTCGCGTTCAGCGGTTTCATGTCGACGAACGGATTGCTCGTCGGCAAAGACCGCACGCTCGACAGCGCCAAGCAATACGGATGGTTGCTTTCTCCGAAGTACACGAACGTGGTCAAGACGCTCAGCGACAAAACGGGGCCTCATACGACCGCCGCGCATGGGTTTAACGTGCTTGTAAACGGCAAACCGGTCCTGAAGCGCCACACGCAGCTTCCGCCGGCGACGTTTAACGACGTGTTGCTTGCGGACATGATCGCGTTGAAGATTAGTATTGTGGCGAGCCAGCTTGAAAAGACACCGCTCGGGTTCGGCGAGCTGATCTACAACGACGGGACCGCAAATCCGCTGAACGGGTTGATGATCAAGGAAATCGCCCATGTCGGAGACTCGCTGATGATGGGATCCTACTCCGGGGGCATACACGTATTTGCCGATCAGGCGGCGTTTGATACCCTCGATTACACGATCAAGAGAATCAACAACGCGTTCGAGGGACCGATGGATACGGTGAAGTTTTCGGATTCTCTGAAGTTGAAGGGAGTCCGTGCCCTTGCGGATGTACCGTATCTCAGGTCCAACTCAAGCGCCGTACCCGAGAAACTCCAGCCGGTCCAGGTAATCAACCTTGAGCTGCCGCTCAGTTTCGAGTTGAGGCAGAACTATCCGAACCCCTTCAACCCGACGACGACGATCGAGTTCCAACTCTCCGATCCGGCGGTTGTCACTCTCAAGGTGTATAATATCGTCGGCCAGACAGTAGCGACGTTGCTTGAAAACCAACAGATGGAGGACGGCGAACAGCAGGTCGAATTCAACGCATCGACGCTCGCTTCAGGCATCTATTTCTACAGGATCTTTGTCGAGCAGCCCGCGAACCTGGAAGACGGGATTCCGTCAAATTACCACAGCACGACACGGAAGATGATTTTGGTCAAGTAACGAAGGACTTCACCTGTGCCCCGGCCGGAGCCGCAACTCTCCGGCGGGACGGCGCAGTGTGGAACGATCAAGAGCCGATCCTCTCCCTTTTACGGGGATGGGATCGGCTCTTCCTTTGTGACTCCTCCTTTTTTTTCCTATATTGATTCCGCCGCAACCTGTTATATTTCAACACATTCGAATAGACTGATTCGGGATGGAGTATAAGAAACGTACCTGCACGTGCGGTGAGCTTCGGGCCGGCGACGTCGGCAAGCGTGTCACGCTGACAGGGTGGGTGGATATCCGGAGGGACCTCGGCGGCGTGGTCTTTATCGATCTCCGCGACAGGTATGGGAAGACTCAGGTGGTGTTCAACCCACAGACCAGGGAGGCGACCCACAGGGTTGCGGGAGAGCTTCGAAGCGAGTACGTTGTCTCGGTGAGCGGAACAGTGGAGGCGCGCCCCCAGGGGACCCGTAATCCGAATCTTCCTACGGGTGAAATCGATGTCCTCGCGGACGAGCTTGTCATTCTCAACCGGGCCGACACCCCTCCATTTCCGATTGAGGACGAACTCGACGTTCACGAGGAGGCGCGGTTGCAATACCGTTACCTCGACCTGCGCCGCGCACCGATGCAGAGGAACCTGGCCGTCCGGCACAAAGTCTATCTTCTGACACGCACATATTTCGATCAGCACGGGTTCCTCGAGATTGAGACCCCCGTTCTGATGAAGAGCACGCCGGAGGGCGCACGCGACTACCTTGTCCCGAGCCGCGTCCACCGGGGGAAGTTCTACGCCCTTCCGCAATCCCCTCAGACCTATAAACAAATTCTCATGGTCGCGTGCATGGACAGGTATTTCCAAATCGTGAAGTGTTTTCGCGACGAGGACCTCCGGGCCGACCGGCAACCCGAGTTTACGCAGATCGACGTAGAAATGTCGTTTGTCGACGAGCAGGACGTCATGGCCATCGCCGAGGGGCTGATGGGCCGGCTCTTCAAGGAAATCCTCGGGACGGAGATACAGTTCCCGCTTCCCCGGTTCACCTACAAGGAAGCCATGGAACGGTTCGGCTCGGACAAGCCGGACCTTCGCTTCGGCCTGGAGCTCACATCGGTGAGCGAGGCGGTGAAGGATTCCGGTTTCAGGGTGTTTGCCGATGTCGTGGGCAAGGGCGGAGTTGTTGCGGGTCTCACCGCACCCGGCTGTGCCTCCTTCACGAGAAACCAGCTCGACGGGCTTACTGATTTCGCAAAGAGCCAGGGCGCCGGGGGCCTGGTCTGGATGCGCGTCACGGAGGCCGGCATCGAAACCCCGACCGAGAAATTCCTCGGCAAGCCTCTCCTCGAGACCATTCGAAAAACGATGGGGGCAAAGCCGGGAGATCTGATATTGCTGATTTCCGACGAGTGGCTGAAGGCCTACACGATTCTCGGAGCGCTGAGGCTTGAGATGGCCCGGAGGCTCAACCTCATCCAAGGGGGGGTGTTCCGTCTGGCCTGGGTGACTGATTTTCCGATGTTCGAATATGACGAGGCGGAGAAGCGGCATGTGGCGGTTCATCACCCGTTTACGTCTCCGCGGGTCGAAGACTTGCCTTTGGTCGACGCCGAACCGCTTCGCGCCCGGGCCCGCGCCTACGACCTCGTGCTGAACGGATATGAAATTGCCGGAGGGAGCATCCGCATCCACGACCGGGACCTGCAACGCAAAGTGTTTGGGCTCCTTGGGATCGCCGAGGAGCAGGCCCGGCAGAAATTCGGATTTCTCCTCGAGGCCTTTCGCTTCGGCGTTCCGCCGCACGGCGGGATCGCCTTCGGTCTCGACCGGATCTGCATGCTTCTCACCGGAGGGAAGTCGATCCGCGATGTCATCGCATTTCCAAAAACGACGAGCGCGACCTCGATGATGGACGATTCCCCCTCGGAGGTCGATCCGCAGCAGCTCAAAGAGTTGCATATCCGAATAATCTGACTCCGGGATGAAGGAAACAATCAGGGTCGCAAGCGGCCAGGGGTTCTGGGGTGATCTCCTCACGGCGCCGGTGGACCAGGTCGCGAAGGGCCCGATCGATTACATGATGATGGACTACCTCGCGGAGGTCACGATGTCCATCATGCAGAAGCAAAAGATGAAAGACCCCCGGCTCGGGTATGCGAAGGACCTCGTCCCGCTGATGGAAACGATCCTTCCCGCCCTGATGGAGAAAAACATCAGGGTGATCACGAACGGCGGGGGGGTCAATCCCGAGGGGTGCCGCGACGCGATCTTCGCCGTTGCGAGCAAGCTCGGCATCAAGGGGCTCCGGATCGGAGTCGTGCTCGGTGATAATATCCTCGGGAGCCTCGACGCCTTGAAAAGCGGGGGTATCGGCCTTGCGAATATGGAGACAGGCGAAAAACTCGATAGCGTGCGCAGCCGGCTTGTCAGCGCGAACGTTTACTTCGGTGCGCGGCCGATCGTCGCGGCGCTGGAGCAGGACGCCCGGATCGTTATTACGGGGCGTACCACCGATACGGCCTTGACCTACGCGCCCATGATCCACGAATTCGGGTGGTCCTGGTCAGACTGGGACAAGCTCGCTGCGGGAGTTGTGGCGGGCCATATCCTCGAGTGCGGGGGCCAATCGAGCGGCGGAAACTTTTCGGCCGGATGGCAGTCGGTCCCGGACCTCGCCCATATCGGATTCCCGATCGCGGAAGCGCATCCCGGGGGCGAGATCGTGATCACCAAACACGAGGGAACCGGCGGAATGGTCTCCGTTCAGACGGTCAGCGAGCAATTGCTCTATGAAATCGGGGACCCTTCAAACTACATTACTCCGGAGTGCATCGCCGATTTCACCACCATCAGGCTCGAGCAGCAGGGTAAGGACCGCGTGCTTCTTCAGGGCGTGAAAGGGACGCCCTGCACGGACCTCTACAAAGTTTCGATGTCCTACGCGGACGGATATACGGCGGTCGGAACGCTCACCTACGCCTGGCCCGACGCGCTTGAAAAAGCGAAGAAGGCGGACGAGATCCTCCGGACCAGGCTGAGCGATCTGGGTCTGGTGTTCGACGAAATCCGGACCGAATTCCTCGGGTTGAACTCCTGCCACGGGCCGATCGCCCCGATGCCGGATGTGATTAACGAGGTGGTGCTCCGCGTGGGTGTCCGGGGACGGGACCGCGACGCGGTCGAACGATTCGGAAAAGAAATCGCGCCCCTGATCCTCGTGGGACCCCCGGCGGTAACGGGGTTTGCGGGCGGCCGGCCCAAGCCGAGCGAAGTCATCGCCTACTGGCCCGCTCTGATGCCGAAGGAAGCGGTGAAGGCGCAAGTGATTGTCACCGAAAACTGAACGCACCGAAGGTGAAGGTCCAACTTCTCAAGATAGCGCATGCCCGGTCGGGTGACAAAGGCGACACGGGGAATGTGGGGCTGATCGCGCGAAAGCCGGAGTATTATCCTCTTATCCGGCAGTACGTCACGGCCTCGGCTGTGAAACGGCACTTCGAGGGGATCTGCTTCGGAGAGGTGGAGCGTTTCGAGCTCCCGAACCTCCAGGCGCTCAATTTTCTGCTCCATAACACTCTGGGAGGCGGAGGGACCGTTTCATTGAAGAACGACGCGCAGGGAAAGACCCTGAGCAGCGCACTCCTGCGAATGGAGATTGAAGTCCCGGACGGCACGCTCGGTTGAGCCGCCGGAAACTCTTACACAAGGAACATGAACATGTTTGAAGGAATTGAAGACCGTCTGAAGCAACTCGAGGGAAAACTGAACGTCCTCCGGGGTTTTCTTTGACCTCGACGCCAAGGAAAAAGAGATAGCCGGTCTCGAAGCGAAGACGAACGCCCCCGGTTTCTGGAACGACAATATCGCTGCGCAGAAGGTCATGCAGCAGATCAGCCGGCGCAAAGTCTGGGTCGAGGCATGGTCGGGCATCCGGCGCAAACTGAACGACGCGCAGACGCTGCGGGAGCTCGCGACGGAGTCGTCGGACGAGTCCTATACCGCCGAACTCGAATCCGAAGTTTCGGGGATCGAGCGGTCGCTGGAGGAATTGGAATTCCGGAACATGCTGAGCGGGGAGGATGACGCGAAGAACTGCATCCTCACCATTCACGCCGGAGCGGGCGGTACGGAGGCCCAGGATTGGGCGGAAATGCTCTTCCGGATGTACATCCGCTGGTGCGAACGCAAGGGGTTCAAGACGTTTCTCCTCGACGAGCAGGCCGGCGAGGGCGCCGGGATCAAGAGCGTCGCCATCGAAGTGCAGGGAGAGTACGCCTACGGCTACCTGAAGGCGGAAAACGGGGTCCACCGGCTGGTCCGCATCTCGCCGTTCGACTCGAACGCCCGCCGGCACACTTCCTTCGCGTCGGTCTTCATCTATCCGGAGATCGAGGACGATGTGGAGATAGAAATCAATCCCGCCGACCTCGAAATCGCGACCTACCGCTCCGGCGGAAAGGGGGGCCAGAACGTCAACAAGGTCGAAACCGCCGTCCGGATCAAGCACATCCCGACCGGAGTCGTGGTCGCCTGCCAGCAGGAGCGTTCGCAATTTCAGAATAAGGAGCGGGCGATGAAGATGTTGAAATCGCGCCTCTACCAGCTTCGGAAGGAAGAGGAGGAGGCGAAGCGCTCCGTCATCGAGAGCACGAAGAAGAAGATCGAGTGGGGGAGCCAGATCCGCTCCTACGTTTTCCACCCGTATAACATGGTCAAGGACCACCGGACCGGAATCGAGACGAGCAACACCCAGGCGGTGATGGACGGGGATATCGATAAGTTCATCCGCGCCTATCTGGCCGAATACGCCGCAAAGTCCAACTAACGGGCCGGTCCCATTTCCGACACGATTTGTCGCCATCCTGGTTCATAGCGAAGCGATACCTGGAGTCGCACCGGCGGGCCGGTTTTCTCTCCTTCATTACCGGGATGACGGTCCTCGGCGTCATGCTGGGGACCGCAGCCCTGATCATCACCCTTTCGGTTCTCTCCGGCTTCGAGAGCGAAATCAAGGAAAAGGTCGTCACCTTCACCTCCCAGATACAGGTTCTCGGGTATCAGAATGAGCCGCTCCAGCAATACCGCCGATCGATCGACCGGGTGGAGCAGCAGGTGCCCGGCGTCGAATCGATCTCGCCCTTCGCAGCCAGGGAAGGGATGATCCGTTCACACGATGGGGTGGACGGCATTCTCCTGAAAGGGGTCGATCTCTCGCGGGATCGAGTCACCAGGAGGCAGCGGCTTGTCAACGGGCGCTTCCTGCAGGGCGGGGAACACGCCGGCCCGGAGCTCGTCATCGGCAATAAGCTGGCGCGCAGGCTCAATTGCTCGGTGGGAGACAAACTGGTTGTCTTCGCGCTCCCCTCCGGGACCGTGCCTTCGACCCAGCCGCGGGCGAAGCAGTTTCAGCTCGTCGGGATCTACGAATCGGGCATGGCGGAATTTGACGACATCTATGCGTTCACCGCGCTGAGGGACGCTCAGAACCTGTTCCGGATGGAGGACGATGTGTCGGGCTTCGACGTGTTGGTCACGGATATCAATGCGGTCGATCAGGTGGCGGCGCAGATCGAGACCGTCCTGGGGTACCCCCATTTTACGCGCACCGTCTTTCAACTCTACCGCAACCTCTTCTCCTGGGTGGAGCTCCAGAAGAAACTTTCGCCGGTCCTCCTGAGCCTCATCAGCGTCGTGGCGACCGTGAATATCATCGGCACGATCCTGATGTTCGTCCTCGAGAAGATCAGGGCGATCGCGATCCTGAAATCCCTCGGCGCGGGGCCGGCGCTCATAAGAAGAATTTTCATACTGCAGGGCCTCTGCATCGCCTCCGTGGGTGTCGCCTTCGGAAACGCTCTCGCTTACCTTTGCTGCTGGCTCCAGCTGACTTTCAGGATCATCTCGCTCCCGTCGGAAATCTATTATATGAATGCGGTTCCGATCCTGCTCCGGCCGGAGAATTTTCTCATCGTCACCGCTGTCGCGCTCCTCGTCTCGCTCCTCACGACCCTGCTTCCGTCGCGCGCCGCCGCACGGCTCGATCCGATTGCAGCCCTTCGCTTCGGGTAGAGAATGGGCCAGGTCGAACGGTATATCGCCCGCAGGTATCTTACTTCGAAGCAGAGCATGCGGTTTATCAACGTGATCAGCCTGATTTCCGTCGTCGGAATCACCGTCGGAGTGGCCGCGCTCCTCATCGCCCTTTCGGTCTTCAACGGCTTTAACGGAGTCGTCACTTCCGTCCTCGTCGGCTTCGATCCCCACGTGCGGATCGAACGGCGCGGGACTCTCACGGACGGGGATGTGGATGCGATCGGGAAGGTCTTGCGCCGGCTCCCGGAGCTCAAGGCGTTCGCACCCTTCGTCTCCGGCAAGGGAATGCTCGTGGCGAGGTCCTACAACAAGGTCGTCTACATTCGCGGTGTCGATCAGGAGAGGATCGGCGAGGTCTCCGGCCTCCGGGATAAAATGATCCTGGGCTCGCTTGCCTTCCATGATTCAACCGGCGCCGACGGCATCGTGATCGGACTGACGCTCGCGGACAGGCTCGCGTCGATCGTCGGCGATGAGATCGCCGTGGTGAGTCCCTCGGGATTTCGATCGGACCTGGCGGGCCTGGCGGGCCTCGCCGGCCCGCAAACTATGAAGTTCCGGATCAGCGGAATCTTCGAATCCAATAATAAAGACTACGACGCGGGCTACGCCTACATTTCCACCGGGGCTGCCCAGAAGCTCTTCAATCTTGAGGGAAAATACAGCGGGGTGGACCTCCGGCTTACGGATTTCAACGACGCGGAGGACGCCCGCTCCCGGCTTGCAGGCCAGCTTCCGCCGGATCTGTCGGTGTCGACCTGGTACGATTTGCACAAGAGCCTCTACTCGGTGATGAAAATGGAACGCTGGTCGGCGTACGTCCTCCTCTGCCTCATCATTCTGGTCGCGACCTTCAACATGCTCGGGTCTTTGACCATGACGGTGATCGAGAAACGGCGCGATATCGGTGTCCTCAAGGCGATGGGGATGACGCCGAACCGAATCGTCCGGTTGTTCATGGCGGAGGGCCTGCTGATCGGTCTTGCCGGAACGGTGCTGGGGATCGTGATCGGGCTTGGGGTCCTTCTGGTGCAGATCCGGTACCAGATCTTTCCGCTCGACCCTACGGTCTATATCATTCCTGCGATCCCCGTGGAGATCCGCTGGACGGACTTTCTTGCCATCAGCCTCGCCTCCGCCGGGCTTTCATTCCTTGCGGCGTATTACCCCGCCCGCCGGGCCGCCGGGACTCATCCCGTTGAAGTCTTGCGCTGGGAATAATAGCATGGAACAGGAACCGATCGTACGCTGCGCTAATATTCAAAAAGCCTACCGCCTGGCCGGGAAATCGGACGTTCCGCTCCAGGTGCTGAGGGGGATCGACCTCGAAGTCAATCGGGGAGAGGTTGTCTCCATCGTGGGCGCTTCGGGCTCGGGGAAAAGCACGCTGCTTCACATTCTGGGCGGCCTCGACCGTCCATCAGGCGGGGAGGTCTTCTGGATGGGGAAAAATATCGGCCTCCTGGGAGAGGAAGAACTCGCGCGAGTGCGAGGCGGAAGCGTGGGGTTCGTTTTCCAGTTTCATCATCTCCTTGCGGAATTTACGGCCCTCGAGAATGTAATGATCCCGATGATGATCCAGAGGGTGCCGAGAGATGCTGCGGCGGCGAAGGGGACAACGTTACTCGCCAATGTCGGCCTCGAAGCCCGCCTCCACCATCGCCCCTCCGAGCTTTCCGGCGGGGAACAGCAGCGGGTCGCCGTGGCGCGCGCCCTCGCGAACGATCCCCCGATCGTCCTCGCTGATGAACCCTCCGGAAATCTCGATTCCGTCGCGAGCGGACACCTTCATGAATTGTTGCTGGAGCTCAACCGGACGGCGAATCAGACGTTTCTCATCGTGACGCATAACGAGAAATTCGCGGGGGAGTCGAACCGGGTGTTCCGGATGGCGGACGGACGGCTGGAAGCGATGGAGGGCGGCAAGTCTTAGCCCGTTTGTCTCGTTCCCACGCTCTGCGTGGGAACGCATTCTGCGGCGCTCTGCGCCGCAACCAGGATGGGTCGCAGAGCGTCCCGGTAGGCGTTCCGCCGCAGAGTGGCGGAACGAGAAGAATTGTTTTGAATACTCTCCGGAATTCGTTAGATTGGAACCTACAACATCATCTTAGGCGCCATGGCAAAAGTTGAAAAGGGGAAACAGCTCAAGAAGGGGAAACCGGACCTGACATTCCCGCTTGAGAAGGAAAACTTCGTGATCCTGGGAATCGGTCTCGTGGTGATCGTGATGGGGTATGTGGCGCTCTCGGGAAACGTGGTGGAAGGGTTCCGGCAGCTCACCCTCGCACCTCTCCTGCTCCTTCTCGGCTATTGCGTGATCATTCCCGTCGGAATCATGTACCGGAAGAAACCCAAAGCTGATTCTGCCGGCAAGCCTGCCTCCGACTCGCCCGGAAACTAACCCCCCGCGCCCGCTACTCCTGCGCGCTCAGGACTCTGTTCACGATGTGAAGCAACTCCTCGGGATCATACGGCTTCTGAATGAAGTCTCTTGCGCCGAGTTTGACGCATTCGAGCGCGACCTGCGTGTCGTCGATGCCGGTCAGCATGATCACGTTCGTCAGCTTGCCTAACCGTTTCATTTCCTGAAGCACCGCCAGCCCGTTCATGTTCGGCATTTTCACGTCGAGCAGGACGATGTCGTAGCCGGCCGCCGTAATTTTCTTAAGAGCGGACTCTCCGTCGCCCGCCGTATCGACGACAAAATCCTCATTTTCAAATTGCTGTTCGAGTGTTCTGCGCAGATCGGGATTGTCGTCGACGCAGAGCATCCTCGGATTTTGCTTCATGTCCCCCATAACCTAGTCTGATGGTAATGCGTTCGAGCAGAAAATCTACAAAAGCCGCACCTTAATGTCAATAGCGCGCATGCGCCGCCCGAGCGTCTCAGTCGTCTCCCATCCCGGCGCCCGTTCCGATTCCCGATGCTCCCCGCAGGGACGCGGATTCCCAATAGAATTTTCCACGCTTCTTCGGATGGTTTCCGATCTCATCCATTGTCCAGCTGTCGTAGAGCCGTCCGTTCTTCATCACATACTTCACCGATTCGGTGTTTTCGATGTTTTCGAGCGGATTCTTGTCCATGATAACTAGGTCGGCGAGTTTTCCCGGTTCGAGCGATCCGAGGTCTTTGTCGAGTCCGATATACTGCGCGCCGTAGAGCGTAGCACACCGGATCGCTTCAAGGGGAGTCATCCCCCCCTGGGCGAGCATCCAGAGCTCCCAGTGCGCCCCGAGCCCCTGCAATTGTCCGTGCGCCCCCAACTGAACCTTCGCCCCGGCGTCGAGGGCCGTCTTCACCGACTTTGCGTTCTCGACATGGTTGAAGTCGTCCTCCTCGGCCATCATCCTTCGCCGTGACCGGGAATCGATCACCTCCCGCGGCGTGAACTGCAGGAGATGCTCGTTCTGCCATACCTTTTCCTTCATGTACCAGTAGTTCTCTCCGAACAACCCCCCGTAGCTCACGATGAGCGTCGGTGTCCAGCCCGTTTTGCTTTTCGAGAGGAGCGTAATCGCGTCTTTATACAGCGGCGAGACCGGAATGGAATGTTCGATGCCCGTGTGCCCGTCGAGAATCATCGACATATTCCAGAAGAACGTCGAGCCGCCTTCCGGAACCACCATCATCTCGAGCGCGCGCGCGGCCTCGATGATTTGCTGGCGCTGATCCCTCCTCGGCTGATTGTAACTCTTCACGGTGAACGCCCCCACCGCCTTGAGCCGGCGCAGGTTCGACATCGCGTCGTCGAAATTATTGATGACCGCCTTAAAAGGCGCCTCCGCGCCGTACAGGATCGCTCCGGTCGAATAGAGCCTCGGCCCGACAATCAACCCGGCCCTGATCAATTCCGAGTTTGAAAACACCATCTCCGTATTGGAGGAAGGATCGTGGGAGGTCGTCACACCGAATGCGAGGTTGGCGTAGTATCGCCAGTCCGCATGGGGGGTGAGTTGCTCGAAGCCGACGTGGGCATGGACGTCGATCATTCCCGGCATAATGGTTTTTCCTGTCACATCGAACTTCAGCGCCGATTTCGGGACCGGCACCTTGCCGGAAGGCCCCACCGCGACGATCCGATTGCGTTCCACAAGAATGGTCGCATCCTTGATTACTTCATCGCCCTTCATCGTGATGATTGTAGCCCCGGTGAGCGCGATCGAACCGGTCGGATTGTCCGTGAGTGCGGAAAACCCGATGGGGATTCCGGCGGTGTCGGGTTTTTCCTGTATGGAATCCCGCGCGCCCGTCACAAACTTGAACGTATTGGTAAGGTCGCGGGAGTAGAGTTGCGGACCGAGCGACCAGTAGAGTTTCTTGCTGTCGGCGGACCAATCGAGGTAGGTCCCCGCGTCGCGGGTGACGCGCTTCACCGGGTATTCCGAGGTTCCCGGGCCGATCGAAACGGGCTGGCCCGTTTTCGGGAACACCGCGATGTAGGCGTTGAATCGTTCCACCAGCGCGATCCACCGTTCGTCAGGCGACGGAATGATCTCCTGGGCGTTGTCTGAAAGGAGATGGACGCGCCGTTGTTCGCCGTGGAGGCCGACGCTGATCAGAGCGTTCTTCTCCCCCTCGTTGGAGAGGAGGAAGATTCTCTCTCCGCTTTTACTGAAAAGGGGTTTACTTCCCTCCTCGGTGATGAGGGAGGGTTTGCCGCCGTCGGAGGAAACCCAGTAGATACCCTGTTCCTTGCTGTAGGTGCCGCCCGTCAGGTTATCACCGCCCGTGCGGGCGAAGACGATTTTCGAACCGTCGGGAGAGAAGGACGGTTCCGCATAGTGCCCGCGGAGAGTGGTGATCTTCGTTCTCGAGGAACCGTCGGGTTTCACTTTCCAGACCGCGGCCTGTTCGTCGTCGTTCCACGAAACGTAGGCGATCCATTTTCCGTTCGGGGAGAAGGAGGGAAACCACTCAAAATTCTTCTCGTCGTTGGTCACCCGTTTCGGAGCCCCGCCCGGGAGGGTCTTCAACCAGAGCTTTCCCAATCCGGTGTACAGAACCGAGTGCTGGTCCGGAGAAACCGTCACCCAGCGGAGCATCTTCACGTCGAATTTTTCCGGAGCAACCTGCTGGGGAAACCGGACCGCCTCGGTGATCGTCTGCTTTGAATGGACCTTGAACGCAATCTGCGCGGGCTTCGATCCGCCGCTTTCGGGGTGGACTTCGACCTTCCAGATATGCCCCTTCGCCGAAATGACAATCTGGTTGCCGTCGGGAGTCCATGAAAATCCGGGGTGGACCCCGAAGATCGCCCAGGTTTCCTGCGCGTCTCTGTTTAACCCGTCGAACAGGGGGGTCTCCCTTCCGCTCTCGATATCATAGAGGTAGAGGACGGTTTTCAACCGGACGCGACGGATGAACGCAATGGTTTTGCCGTCCGGAGAAACCTGCGGACGGACAGACCCGCCCTGTCCGTTGATGTACTGTTCGGTCTTCCCGGTCTGGAGGTCGAGCCGCTGGATCACGTAGATAACGCCGTTCGGATCCTTGTTATACTGGAACCCGCCGCCGGAGCTCACATCCTCACTATAGTAGAGGTAGCGGCCGTCCGGAGAGAGGCATGGTTCCCCCGCATCCTGTTCCCAGTTGCGCCGCTTGGTGAGCTGCAAGCCGTCCCCCCCGCCGATGTGGTACATCCACATCTCCCCCGCGCCGAGAGACCGGGTATTGCGATAATGTTTGCGCGCGACGATGAATTGCCCGTCCGAGGACCAAACGGCATTATTGGTCTGGCGCTCCTTCTCTTTGGTGATCTGCTTGGGATTCTTCCCGTCGACATCCATGATCCAGATGTTATCGCATCCGTCCCTGTCGCTGGTGAAGGATATCTTTTTTCCGTCCGGGCTGAAGCGCGGTTGCACCTCGTAGGCGGCTCCTCCTGCGAGCAGCTTCGCCTCTCCTCCCGCGATCGGCATGAGATAAATATCGCCGAGAAGGTCAAAGACGATCTGTTTCCCGTCGGGGCTCACATCGAGCGAGATCCACGTTCCCTCGTCGGTATTGAATTCGATGTCTGTCGACGGTCCGTGCTTTACCGAGACATCCCATTTTTGATCCGCTTTCTTTGAAGTATCTTTGGCGGAGGTCGTGTCCGTTTTTGGAGCCTGGCCGAAGCCGGCGTGTAGAGAAAGGGTGAGCGCGGCGGCGGTAAGAAGCAAACGTTTCGCGAGTGTCATGGTGCCTGTTTCCAGAGTGAGGGATTCGGGTAATGTTGAGCAAGATACGCAGATGGAGCGAAGGATGCAAGACTTGAGGTAGAATCAGGGTTAGATCGAACATGTCATCCTGAGGGAGCGTAGCGACCGAAGGATCTCGTCTTTCCGAGCTGCGAGATCCTTCGCTTCGCTCAGGATGACAACATAAGACAATATCATATCCTCCGCCTTCTTGCTTCTCAGCGGGAATACCTTAAATTGATCGGCATGACAAAAGAAACCCGGCTCAGAATCATCATCATCCTGGCGCTTGTCGCGGGATACGTCCTCGTTGCTGTTCTCCGGTCTGGAACCGCCTGGTGACGCTTAGAAACCGTATCGTGCTGCTGGCTGCAGGGAGTTACACGCTCTTCGCCGGGTTTTCGCTCCTGCATACAACCGGGATCGTCGGCGTCACGCTCAAGAGCGGAGGTCCGGGCTGTATCTGCCACTCTCCGTCGGTGGACGACTCGGTTTCGGTCTGGATCAGCGGTCCGGAGAGCGTGGCTGTGGGTTCGAAAAACCTCTATACGCTCTTGATCAAGGGGGGACCGGCGATTGCAGGGGGTTTCGACGTGGCTGCAGGAGCCGGATCGCTGGAAGCGGCGGAGGATTCGACCCACCTCCAAAACGGCGAGCTTACCCACTCGTCGCCGAAGCTCTTTCAGGGTGATACGGTGCGATGGAGCTTCTTTTATACGGCACCCCCCGGCGGCGTTTCGGACACTCTTTTCTCCGCCGGGAACAGCGTGAACCTGAACGACAATCCGGCGGGCGACCGGTGGAATTTCGGACCCGATTTTATCGTGCGCCTCCGGCCGGATACGACTCTCGGTGTCCGGGACCGGAGCCAGCTGCGGCACTTCCGGCTCTACCAGAACTATCCGAATCCGTTCAACCCGCTCACACATGTCTCCTTCGAGCTCGATCATCCGGCCGACGTCTCACTTGCAGTTCTCGATCTCCTCGGAAGAGTTGTGGCAACCCTGCTCGACGAACGAATCTCTGCGGGAGTTCACGAAGTGGAGTGGGATGGGGGCACAAGCCCGAGCGGCATCTACTTCTGCCGTTTACGGACAGGCACGAGGATCGAGTCGAGAAAGATGATCCTGATCAGATAAAAATGATATTGTCCTCCTGAGCACGTTCGCTTCGCTCAGTGTAAACTCTGCGAAGGATCCCTTCTCCTCGTTCCGCCGCTCCGCGGCGGAATGCATACCGGGACGCTCTGCGTCCCGACGTCGTAGCGGCGCAGAGCGCCGCAAACTGCGTTCCCACGCAGAGCGTGGGAACGAGAAGATCCTTCGGTCGCTCCGCTCCCTCAGGATGACAAGGAGCGTCCTCCCATCCACTTGATTCTTGCCTCTGCATTACCTATATTTCGAGCGAATTTTGGTGATCCGGGGAATGAGCTGAGGATGGCGGAGAAAAAGTCCAAGAAAATATTGCTCGTCGACGATGAGGCTGGGTTCGCGGAGCTCCTCCGCGACCTCCTTGAAATGGACAGCTACGAAGTCATGCTGGCCCACGACGGGCAGGAGGGACTCGAGAAACTCGAAAAGTTTTCCCCCGATGTGATCATCTCCGATATTGTCATGCCCCGCCTGAGCGGTTTCGAATTATTCAAGCGGGTGAAGGCGCAACCCTCGTATGCATCGATCCCCTTTCTCTTCATCACGGGATTTCAGGACGACCGCGTGCTCGCGGAGGCGCGCAAGGTGGGGGTGTTTGGAATTCTTCGCAAGCCGGTTGATATCGAGCAGATCGAGGCCCGGCTCAGAGAATTAATCGGTTCGAGGTAACTCCCTACGTTCTGTAAATCGCGAGCTGGATCTCATCCGGCAGCAAGGCCGACACGGTCTTGATCACATCCCCCCTTAACGCCTTATCCACCAGGGAACGCTGCGTCGCGCCGAGGATGAGGCGATCGACGCCAAGCGTGGCCGCCTGCTCCGCGATCGTATAACCCACCTCCGGTGAGAGCACCGTGATTGTCCGGTAGGGCAACCGGTACTCCCTGCAGATTCTGTCGATCCATTCATAGTCGCCGAACGACTCAGCGGGGATGATTTCCGGAAGGAGGCCCGAAATCGCGACCTGCTTGATCTGGAGGACGAACAGGAACGCCTTCCTCACCTGAGAATCCTCGCACGCCTGCCTGAGAAGCTTTTCACCCGGCCCCCGCACCGCCACCATCACTTTTGAAGTGATCGGAGAGAACTCCATCTTCGCCGTGGCCGGGGAAATAGGCGCAGTAGCCGGGACCGGGACCGGCTCCGAGACGATGCGCTGCCGCCTCGCAAATTCCCGCGCGATAAGGCCGGCCACGAGGACGCTCGAAGCAAAGATGACAGCCTTGGTTTTCTCGAGGGCGATCGTGGACTCGACCAGGAAGAGAATTCCGGCGGAAAATATCATGAAGACGCGCGTCGGGGTCGGCAACTTGAGCGACATGTCCGTGCCGGTCGAGGCGATGTTGATGAGAATCGCCCCCACCACGCCGATGGCGTAGAGTTCGGACAGCGTAATCACATCATGAACGAGCAGCAGGACGACGATCGGCGCGAGGGTGGCGACTGCAAGGGGGATCATCGGGACCCCGAATTTATTGAGCAGCCTGAGCGAGCGGGGAAGTTCCCGGTCGACCGACATGAGAAACTGGATCGAGATCAGGTCGTTGATGGCTGTATTGCCGGCCGATACCAGCAAAAGTCCGAGAAGGAGGCCGATGATGGGGCCGAACCAGTTTCCGATATAGAACTCTCCGAGATACCGGATCATCTCTTCTTTGTGCTCGACCGGGTCGAGGTGGGGGATCGCGAGCATCGCCAGCCCCAGGACGATGGTTGCGATGCTGATTTTTGCGAGAACGCTGAGGATCGCCTTGCGCGAGCTCCGGGTCGGATCCTTCATCACCCCGGTCATGTTCGAGATCGCCTCGATCCCCGAGATCGAGAGGATGATCGCCACGAAAGACCCCCAGTTTTTCATGACGCCCCCCGGCTCCGGCACGAGCACAATATGGCGGGTCGCAGCGGGAAACGTCACCGCGACCAGGGTCATGAGCCCCGCGAGGGTCGCGAAGGAAATGACAATGGCCACGCTCCCGGCGTGCCGGGGCCCGAACCAGTTCAGCGAGCCGATTCCCAGGATGATCGCAATGGCCCACAACTCGGGATTCTGGAGAGCCAGGTAGTGGCAGGCGTCGAGCACCGAGAGGGAAGCCGTCACGACATAATCCGCGCTCAGCAACAACGCCCCGATGACCGCAAAGGTGCGCGAGCGGTGACTCACCGAGCTGTACACCCCTCCGCCGCCGGGATACAGCCTGCAGATGGTGATGTAATTCACAGAGATGAGCGCCGTGAACACCAGCATCATCATCAGATGCCACCCGCTGAAGTAACCGGCGCGGTAGAAGGCTATCCCGAGGACGTAGCAAATGCTGGTGCCCCAATCGCCGTCGAGGATTGCAGCGCTGCGTAACCAGCCTATAACGCGCGGACGGCTGGTCGAGAGTTCCATAGAGTATGATGAATTGGGGTGTTTTCGGGCGAAATGATGCACATGATACCAAGAAATTCGGCGAGAGTCAACCGGTTGAATTTGCACCGCTTTCTCAATATATTCTCGTATGGTAGATTCTTCGTCGCTTCGCTCCTCAGAATGACATCGGGGAGAGTGGAGTAAGTATGCAGGTACCCTTCTTTCGAAGCCTCAGATTTAAGGTCGGAATCGGCTACGTCGTGCTGCTGGCGATCAATGTCGCGGTGACGGTCTGGGCGATCTATAATTTCAAGCGGCTGACTGACGCGCTCGACTCGATTCTCGGCGAAACCTACCCGAATATCGTGGCGGTCGAGAAAATGGCCAGCTCGATCGAGCGGCATGAGCATGCGCTCTCCTCGATCCTGAACCTGGATATCGAGAACGGGAGGACCGAGTTCAGCGACGCCAAGAACGACTTTTACAGGTGGTTCCAACGGACCGACGAAAACCGGGCCCTCCCGGAGGCAGGGCCGATCCTGGACAACATCCGGTCGACCTACGACGGATATCTGATCGTCACCGACTCGCTGATCGCGCTCGCGGACAACGGGCAGTTCAAAGAGGCGAAGGCGTTTTATGCCAGCATCGTCCGCCCCTTCTCCCAGCGGTTGTCCGACAACTGTTTCTGGCTGATCGAAGATAACCAGAAAGAGATGGAGAAAGTCGAACGGCAGGCCCGCACGACCTCGCACGAGGCCGCGATCGCCGTCCTTGTCGCCTCCCTGCTCGCGGTCGCGCTCAGCGTCGTCACCGTGTGGCAGTTCACCAAGCGGATCATCCTGCCGGCCGAACGCCTGACGGAAACCGTGCACAAGATCGGGAGGGGGCGCCTCGACCTCAAGATCGACATACAAACCAACGACGAGGTCGGAGAACTGAGCCGCGAGTTCAACAAGATGACGGAGCGATTGCGGAGGTTCGAAGAGCTGAATATTGAAGAAATTTTGTCGGAAAAGCAGAAGTCGGAGACCATCGTCGAGAGCATCGCCGATGCGATCATCGTGTGCGACTCCGATTCGAACGTGCAGCTGATCAACCACTCGGCGGAAATTCTCCTCGGAGTCGCCGAGCGCGATCTCATCGGCAAGCGTGTCGCCGACTCGATCACCGACGCGAGACTCCTGGGGGTCCTTCAGAACCCGGGCGGATCGTCATTGTTGAGCATGCCCTACCTGCAGTTCGAGATCTCCGGCCGGACCGTCTACCTGCGGCCCCGGGTCTCGGAGATCCCCTCCAAGTACGGGAACCGGAACGGGGTGGTGCTGATCCTTCAGGACGTCACGCAATTCAAGGAGCTCGACAAGATGAAATCCGATTTCATGGGGGCCGTATCCCATGAATTCCGCACCCCGCTCACTTCGATCAACATGAGCGTCGATATCATGCGGCAGCACCTTGTGGGGCCGTTGACCGACGCGCAGGAAGAACTGCTGATCAGCTCGAAGCAAGACTGCGAACGGCTCACGAAACTCGTCCGCGAACTGCTTCAATTGTCGAAGCTCGAATCGGGGAAGATCGAGATGCGGGAGGACATCGTGGACATACGCAAGGTCATCGAGACGACCCTCCAACCCCTCCATCTGCCGTTCAGGGAGAAGGGGGTCGAACTGAAATGTTCCGTCGACGAGGATGTTCCGAGCCTGATCGGCGAGGAACAGCAGTTCTCCTGGGTCATCTCAAACCTCGTGACCAATGCGCTCCGGTATACCAACCCCGGGGGCTCGGTAGGAGTGAGCGCGCGCGCGGAGGGCGACGACGTGCTGATCCGGGTCGAGGACACCGGGCGCGGGATCGCGCCGGAACATCTCGAGAAGATTTTCGACAAGTTCGTGCAGGTCAAGCAGTCGGCGGATTCCACGCCGGGAAGCGTCGGGCTGGGCCTCGCGATCGCGAAAGAAATCGTCGAGATGTACGGCGGCAAGATCTGGGTGCAGAGCGAACTGAACAAAGGGACGAAATTTTATTTCAGGCTTCCGGCGTCGCAGGTGCACACAGCATGAGCGACAGGGGACGGGTGCTGGTCGTCGACGATGAACCGAACATCCTCAAGACGCTCACGATCGGTTTGGAAGCGGTCGATTTCCGCGTGGACGGGTTCGGAAACCCGTGTGACGCCCTCGACCAGCTCGAAGACGGCAAGTATGACATCGCGTTCATCGACCTCAAGATGGAGCCGATCGACGGGATGCAAGTCCTCAAAGAAATCCGCAAAAGATCCCCCGGAACGACCTCGGTGATTATCACGGCCCACGGCTCCGTCGACAGCGCGGTGGAAGCGATCAAGAACGGCGCGTTCGATTTCCTCCAAAAACCGTTCGACCTGAAGGAAGTACAGATTTTTGCGGGGAAAGTCCTCGAGCATCACAGGCTTCAGGAGGAGGTTATCAGCCTCCGGCGGCTTCTGGCGCGGCCGGGCGCAGGCACCTCCATCATCACCAGAAACCCGGTCATGCGGGAGAGGCTCGAGCTCGCGGAACAGGTCGCGGACAGCCTGCTGTCCGTCCTCATCGAAGGAGAAAGCGGGACGGGCAAGGAGCTCGTCGCCCAGTTGATCCACGAACGGAGCAGCCGGCGCGACAAACCGTTCGTCAAAGTGAACTGCGGCGCTCTCCCCGAGAATCTTCTTGAAAGCGAGCTCTTCGGGCATGTCCGGGGCGCCTTCACGGGCGCCCACAAGGACCGCAAGGGACGTTTTGAGCTTGCCGACGGCGGAACGGTCTTTCTTGACGAAGTGGGAGAGATCCCTCAATCATCGCAGGTGAAGCTCCTCCGTTTTCTCGAACATCGTGAGTTCGAGCGTGTGGGGGAGAGCGTGACACGCAAGGTGGACGTGAGAGTTCTTGCAGCGACCAACAGAAACCTCGCCGCTTCGATCCGGGAGGGAAGCTTCCGCGAAGACTTGTATTACCGTCTTAACGCCGTCCGGATTTCCCTGCCGCCCCTCCGCGAGCGGCCCGAAGATATTCTTCTTCTCATCCATCACTTCCTCGGGAAGTATTCCGGGGGAAGGGAAATCGGCGTCTCTCCGGAGACCGTCCGTTGCCTGACGAGTTACTCGTGGCCCGGAAACGTGAGGGAACTCGAGAATGTCGTGGAGCGATCGGCGCTCCTCGCCCGGGACGGCATGATTGAAATTTCCCACCTCCCTCCCGAGCTGAACGCGCCTGCAGGGCACGGGGCCGGTTTGCTCTCGCTCGCCGAGACGGAGCGCGCGCACATAGCGAAGGTGCTCCGGCTGACGGGCGACTTCGAAGAGGCGGCGCGCATCCTGGAAATCGACCCGGCCACACTGTGGCGTAAGCGGAAGAAATACGGCCTCTGACCGGCTCTTCATTGCAATTTGCAATGCTTGTAACGTGTTTCTTCACATCGATATAGGCAACATGGATCATTTTTAGTCCAACCTGCCGTGCAATCCGCAACGCACCCGGGTCCGCCGATCCTCCCTTAAGCTCCGACCGCCCCAATCTAGCAATCCTAAGCCCCTTCCCCGGTACGATTCTGGCATCGACTTTGCATTAATAATTGTTAGTGCAGGTTCCCCTGTCAGAATCACGGTTCCCGGGTTGTTCCGGTCCTCCCCAAAACGGATCGTTTTTCCGGAACATGAGCATCGGAGCCCGAGTTAAACTGATGAGGGGCAAACGTATCCCTCTTGAGGCCTCGAATGTCGATTAGAGTGCGGACGGTTCAGAGCGGAACGATAGCGATCATCGAAGTGAGGGGATCGCTCGTCGGCGACGGCGATACGGATCTCCTCCGCGAAGCGGTGGCCGATTTTATCGAGCAGGGGATAAAGTCTCTTGTCATCAACCTTCAGAGAGTCACGTACATCAACAGCTCCGGGATCGGCTCGATCATCGCCGCTCACGCCACCTATGTGAAGAATGGCGGAGAAGTAAAGCTCTCGGGCATCAGCAACAGCGTGCAGAACCTTCTTGTTGTGACCAAGCTGATCGATGTGTTCGACGTCTACGAGACGGTCGATGAGGCCGTCCAGAGTTTTCGTAAAATTAAATCTGTAACGTAATCCCACACACTACCACTAATCCAGAGGAGCCATACTCATGAAACAATCCACATTCGTCGTCATACTGGTCGTCGGGGCGCTCGCCGCCTCGATGGTGATCTATATGTTTATTCTCGGCAATCCCGGGAATTTCAGCGACGGAGCGAACAAGGAAAAGCCCACGAACCTGATGGGACAGGTCTACACAGGGGGGGTGATCGTTCCCATCCTGATCACGCTTTCCATTATGGTGGTCACGTTCGTCGTCGAGCGGGCGCTCTCGCTCCGCAGGGCCCAGGGCAGGGGATCGCTGGCGACCTTTCTGAAAAACGTTCAGCGCAGCCTCGCCACGGGAGATACCGAGGCGGCGATCCAGGCATGCGACCAGCAACGCGGTTCCATGGCAAACATCATCCGGGCGGGCCTCGAACGGTGGCAGAATATGACGCGTGACGCCAAAGGGATGGAGGCGGAAAAACAGATGGCCGAGGTCCAGCGCTCCATCGAAGAGGCGACCGCGCTCGAAATGCCGATTCTTGAGAAGAATCTCATCGCAATGTCGACGATCGCGTCCATCGCGACGATGTTCGGACTCTTGGGAACGGTGATCGGGATGATCCGCGCGTTCCGCGCGCTCGCAGCCCAGGGCGGAGCTCCCGACGCGATCCAGCTGTCGATCGGTATCTCCGAAGCGCTCATTAACACGGCGCTCGGGCTCTTTGCGGCGATCGTGGGAATCGTCGCGTACAACTTTTTCGTCAACAAGGTGGATAATTTCACCTATATGATCGACGAAGCCAGCTACGACGTGGTGCAGACACTGACCACCCGGGCAAAGTAATCCTGAAAGGATAACCCCGATGCCAAGAATAAAGAAAGCAAGGGTTTCCGTCAAGATCGACATGACCCCGATGGTGGATGTCGCGTTTCTGCTCCTGACATTCTTCATGCTGACGACCCAGTTCCGGCCGCCCGAGGAGGTGCAGATCGTGCTCCCCGCTTCGCACTCCGCGTTCAAGCTGCCCGAGTCGAACGTCATGCTGATTACCATCAGCAAGGACGACCGGATTTTTCTCGGATTCGACTCGCCCCGGATGATGGAGCGAGTCTTCGGCGAGGCGAACAAGCTTCGGCGAAGCATGGAGGTCACGGTAAAGGAACTGGCCAACCTGCTCGTTCAGGCCAGGATTGCGAATCCGCGCCTCTACACTGTCGTCAAGGGCGACAAGGAAGCGGAGTTCGGGATCACCGAAGACGTGATGGATGTCCTTCAAAAAACGAATATCACGAGGTTCAATCTCGTCACCGAATTGAAAAAAGACTAAAGGAACCACGCTATGGCTGGAATGGATGCTGGCTCGGCCCCGCGGGGGCACGAGAAAAAACGAAAAAAGCATAAGAAACAACGGCGCCTGGGGGTCAGGATCGATATGACCCCCATGGTGGACGTTGCGTTTCTCTTATTGACTTTTTTTATGCTCACGACGACCATGAACCGTCCGCAGACCATGGAAATCAACCTCCCTCCTTCAGAGACGAAGGTCGAAGTTCAGCAGAGCAACCTGTTGACTCTTCTGGTGAAGGAGGACGGGTCGATTTACTGGAATGTCGGGGCGGAGACGCCTGCGAAGGTTGACTTCAAGAATCTTCGGTCGCTCATGGTGGAAAAAAACAGCGCAAACCCCAGGCTGATTACACTGATCAAGGTCGACCGGAAGGGAAAATACCACTTCATGGTCGATATCATGGATGAGCTGAATCTCGCGAACGTCACGCGCTTCAGCCTCGCGCCGATGCTGGATGCGGACAAGCAGCTCCTGCAGAAAGCGACTTCATAGGTGAGAAAGGAGAGATACAAATGAGCGCAAAAGCAGTGGCAGCAACCGCAGCCTACGGGATGCGCGAACTCAGGGGACTCTACAGAAAATACGGAACGTACGCGCTGAGCTCCGCCATACTGCTCCATTTTTTCCTGATCGGAGGATACTATCTCTACCAGTACCTCTCCGCGGATGAGGAGCCAACCATGATGGTGAGGATCATGAAGTATAGCGAGCTCGGTCCTCCCCCCTCGATCACGAATACGGAGGCTGCGCCCCAGGTTCAGGTGAGCGTCCCTGTCGCGAAGCCGACAGTCGGCGTCCCGGTGCCTGTTCCCGACGCGGAAGTAAGCCCCGAGCAGACGATCGCGACTCAGAAGGAGCTTTCTGAGGCGCCGGCGCCGGTTGTCTCGTCAGGAGCCGGCGGAGGCGGAGTGGCAGTACAGCAGGATATCAAGATCGAGGACGAAGAACCGCCCGATTTTGTGCCTGTCGAGAAGCTGCCCGTGCCGATCAAGATCGTTCAGCCCGAGTATCCGGAGCTTGCGCGGCGCGCGGGGCTCGAAGGGACGGTGCAGGTGAAGTGTTGGGTGGATAAAGAGGGAAAAGTCAAGAAGGTCGTCCTGCTCAAGGCCGATCCCGAAGTGTTCGCCCAGCCGGCAATCGATGCGGCATATAAATGGGTGTTTACTCCGGCGATCATGAACAACGGGCCTGTCGCGGTATGGACCTCGGTTCCGTTCCGGTTCAGGCTCAACAAGTAGGCCGGAGAGATACCATTCCATAGAGGTGTACGTTGGAGCGGTGACGGACATGACTCAAAGCATTCGCCGGAGCAGCCAGGAAGTCGTGGCGCAGTTGATCTTTCGGATTATCAGCTTCGTCACCGCCGGCCTTATTCTCGTTGTCGGGATCTTTATCCTGGCAGGTCCGATGGTCCCCTCCTACGTTCCGTCGAACTATCGGATCATCCTCGGATGTGTGATGATCCTGTATGGCTCGTACAGAATCGTAATGATTTGGATGAAACAGCGAAATGCGCGGAGAGAACTTGAATAGGTATCTCCTGGTAGGGTGGTGTCTCACGCCGGTCCTGGCGCTGGCTTCGCTTGCCTGCCAGCCGGAGCGGAAGGAGACGCCGACGAAGGGCCACGCCATTGTGATTACGTCCGAATCGGTATCGCCTCTGATCGATTCGGAAAAGGCGAAGTTCGAGGAGCTCTATCCGGACGCGAAAGTAACGCTCGAGATCGCGCATGCGCGGGAGGCGATCGCCCGGCTCTTCAACGACACGATCAAGGTCATCATTTCCTCGCGCGCCCTCAATGCGCAGGAGCGCGAGGTCGCCCGAAAGGCGAACCTGGAAATCGCGGAGTATAAAATTGCCATCGACGCGATCGCAATCATCGTCAATCCCGCCAATCCCGTCGACCGGCTCCGCACGACTCAGCTGGACAGCATCCTCACCGGCGCCATCACCTCCTGGAAGGAGGTCGGCGGCGCCTCATCGGCCCGGATTGAGCTCTGTTTCCCCAGCCGGAATTCGGGCACGTTCGAGACAATCGGCGAGAAGCTCCTTCGGGGAAGCGAACCCGCGAAGCCCGAAGCCGTGACGGCGACGTCGGGCGAGATGGTGGATTTCATTGCGGGCCATCCCAACGCGATCGGCATGCTGGGGTTGAACTGGGTAAGCACGAACAAGGAGAAGGTGAAGGTGCTCGAACTGGCGGATCCGAATGCCCCGGATTCGACCGGAACGAAAGGAAAATACTTCCAACCGCACCAGGCGTATGTCTTTCAGGGGTTTTACCCTCTTACCCGCGAAATTTATTTCTATTCCCGCGCAGACATGTACAGCGTCGGAATCGGTTTTGTGTCATTCGTCACATCCGCACCCGGACAAAAGATTGTTCTTAATAGTGGACTGGTTCCGGCAACCATGCCGGTCCGGCTTGTTCAACTAACGAGCGAAGGTCAAAGACAGTGAAAAGAAAACTAAACATAACGTTCCTGATGTTGCTTCTCGCCCTCATGTCCGCCCCGAAGGGGCTTGCCGAAGACAAAATGAAGGCGGGGAAGGCAGCGCTCGAACGGAAGGACTACCTCGCTGCCATTTCCGCGTTTCGTGATGCCGTCAACGACGATAAAAAGAACCTCGAAGGCTATCTCCTCCTCGCGACCGCCCTCATCAAGGCCGATTCTCTCGAGCCCGCCTCGGTCGTGCTGTTCCAGGCCCGGGAAGTGGACACCTCCAGCGCCCAGATTTATGAACTCCTGGGCGACGTCTATGCAGCGCAGAAAATCGTTGCGGCGGCGGCCGACCAGTACAAAAACGCCGTCCAGCATGACAGTACGAAGGCGGGATTATGGCTGAAGCTTGCCGACGCGAACAAACGTTCCAGGTTGTACGCCGACGCGGCCGGAGCCTATTCGCATGTGCTCGCCCTCGATTCGACCAACGTCGTCGCGCTGAGGAATCTCGGCGACATCTACCTCCGCGCGAAGCAGAAATTGTACGCGAACGCGCTCCCCATTTTCGAACGCCTCTCGCGGCTCCAGCCGGACTCCCTCGCGGTCCAGACCCAGTACGCCCGCGCCCTCTACGGGACGAACAACTGTGAAAAGTTCATCCCGGTGGGCGAGAAGGTGCTGAAGATGGATCCGGCCCAGAACGAAGTTCAGACGATGATGGCGGATTGCTATAACCGGACGGGGAGAATCGACTCGGCCATCAGCGCGTACAGAAACGTCAACCTGGACCAGCTCAGCGTCGATAAATTGATCACACTCGCGTCGGCCTACAAGACGAAACAGAGCTATGACAGCGCGGCGAGCGTGTATCAACGCGCGTTCAGGAAAGATTCGGCCCGTTGCGACATACCGTATAATTACGGGACGATCTTCATGGCGCTGAAGAAGTGGAGGGATGCGGTCGGGATGTTCCAGCGGAAAATCGCCTGCGATACCTCGGCCGGGTATCAGTTCGCGTCCCGGTATAACGCGGCGGTGTCGCTGATGCAGATCAAGGAGTACAAGGAATCGCTCGAGTACATCAAGAAAAGCATCACATACCGGCCGGACTATGTCCAGGCGTGGGTCACCCTCGCGCGCTGCTACGCCCTCCTGCACGCCGGGGACGAATCGGTCGCATCGTACAGGAACGACGAGTTTGAGGCCTACAGAAAAGTGATCGAGCTGTCCCTTGCCGCGAATAACGAGGAAGAGGGGAAGTACAATAAGGAACTCGTCGAATCGTACATCGCGATCGGCGTCGGGTATCTGACGGATGCCGGGAAGAGCAAGGATCCGAAGGTGAACGGGCCCATCTATGCGAAGGCTGCGGAAAACCTGAAACAGGCCCTGAAGCTCGATCCGAAGAACTGCCAGGCGCTCCTCTGGGCGGCAGAATCGTATCAGAACAGCAATAACAAGGACGAGGCAAAGCGGTTCTACCATAAGGTGATGGATACCTGCCCGAAATCAAAGGAAGCCGAGGACGCGGCGAAATACATCAAGCTGCTGGGAGAGTAGCCTGCCGGTCCCGGATATTCGACTTTCTCATATATTTTCGTTATCTTAGCGCCCACCTTCCGAAGAAACTGAGCCCTTCAGGCTTTCTTCAACAGGTACGTACTCATTGAATTGACGGGGGAATCCCTGCCCGCCGAGCCGGGCAGGAGGAGGAGGTGTCTCCACATGGCACCCCCCTTCGGCAAACCATATTCGGAAACTTGAAAGGATCGGCAGGCCTCTATGGAATTGTCACTCATTTTCGGAATCAGCATTATCGGGTTGCTCTTCGCCCTCTACCTCATCCGTGACGTCCTCAGGAGAGACACCGGGACCGAACGGATGCGCGAAATCTCCAACGCGATCAAGCAGGGGGCGGAAGCTTTCCTCCGAAGGCAAAACAGAACGATCGCATTCCTCGCGGTCGCCCTCGCCTGCCTGATCTACATCCTCTACGCGTTCGTCCGGGCGCACAACGAGCACGATCCCGCGAGCACCGGAGACCTGGCGCTGTGGACCACGCTCTCCTTCATCTTCGGAGCCACCTGCTCCGTCGCCGCGGGGTATATGGGAATGTGGGTCGCGATCCGAAGCAATATCCGGACGGCGTCCGCCGCCCGTACGAGCATGAACGACGCGCTCCAGACTTCCCTTCGCGGAGGCGCGGTCTCGGGCTTCTTCGTCGTCGCCCTGAGTCTCCTCGGTGTCGCGGGCCTCTTCACGCTCGTCAAAGGGCTCGGAGTGACCGACGATATTACGAAGATCCCCCTCCTGATCGTCGGGTACGGCTTCGGCGCAAGTTTTGTCGCCCTCTTCGCCCAGCTGGGCGGCGGAATTTATACGAAGGCGGCCGATGTCGGAGCAGATCTCGTCGGAAAAGTGGAGGCAGGCATTCCGGAAGACGATCCCCGGAACCCTGCCGTGATCGCGGATCTTGTGGGTGATAACGTCGGCGATTGCGCCGGCCGCGGTGCGGACCTGTTCGAATCGACCGCTGCGGAAAATATCGGCGCGATGATCCTCGCCGCGGGCCTCTATCGCGCAAACACCGCCTACTTCGACGCCAATCATCTCTCTCTCCTGGGAGTCATTCTGTTCCCGCTCGTCGCGCGCGCGTTCGGAATCATCGCCTCCATAGTCGGGATCATGTCCGTCCGGGCGAAGGAGAACGAAGACCCGATGCACGCCCTCAACCGGGGATTCTTCATCACCGCCGTGCTGGCGATGGCCGGATTTTTCTTCGCGTCGAGATGGCTTCTCGGAGCGGACTTTTATTTTAACTTCTTCCTCTGCGGAATCATCGGGGTCCTCACCTCTGTCGCGTTCGTCTATATCACGCAATACTATACCGAATACCGGTACCGCCCGGTGCAATCGATCGCAGAAGCGTCTCAAACCGGCCCTGCCACCAACATCATCGCCGGCGTGGCAGTCGGAATGGAATCCACCGGATATCCGATCCTCGTGATCAGCGCGGCCATCGTGGGAGCATATTTCCTCGGTTCCCATTCGGGCCTCACAAGCGGAGGATTGTTCGGAACGGCGGTCGCGACGATGGGGATGCTCGGGACCGCGGCGTACATCCTCGCCATGGACACCTTCGGCCCGATCACGGACAACGCGGGCGGCATCGTCGAGATGAGCCAGCAGCCGCACGAGATCCGCGAGCGGACGGACCGGCTCGATTCGGTCGGGAATACGACCAAGGCCCTCACAAAAGGGTATGCGGTCGGATCGGCAGCGCTCGCAGCCTTCCTTCTGTTCGGCGCGTACATCGATGAAGTCAGGAACTACATGCCCTCGTTCGAGCCCGTCATCAACCTCAACAAGCCCGAGGTCTTCGTGGGCGCCATGCTGGGTTCGGTTCTCGTCTATCTTTTTTCCTCCCTCGCGATCAAGGCGGTGGGGAAGGCGGCTTACGCGATCATCAACAACGTCCGTGAACAATTCAAGAACAATCCCGGGATCATGCAGGGGACCTCGAAGCCTGATTACGGACAATGCGTCGATATCGCGACGAAGGCGGCCCTCCGGAAGATGGTTCTCCCGGGACTGCTCGTTGTCGGCATGACGGTCGGTGTGGGTGTGGTGTTCCGCTGGATTTATTACGCGGGCGGCCAGTCCGCCACCGGCGCGAGCGGGGCGGAAGTCGTGGGCGGATTCCTGATGGCAGGAACGATCACCGGAATCCTGATGGCCCTTTTCCTGAATAACGGGGGAGGCGCCTGGGACAACGCGAAAAAATACATCGAAACCGGCGCTTACGGCGGAAAAAAGTCGGAACCGCATAAGGCCGCCGTAGTCGGGGACACCGTCGGCGACCCGTTCAAGGATACGGCCGGCCCGTCGCTGCACGTTTTGATCAAGCTTCTCTCCACGATCACACTGGTTCTGGCCCCGTTGTTTATCTGATTCACCCGGCAGCTTGAATAGAACCAAGCAGGGGCCTTCCCCGCAATCGGTCCGGGACACGATGATCCGCGAGGTCGTGTCCCAAATCCCCCGCGGAAAAGTCGCCACCTACGGCGAAATTGCCCGCCTGAGCGGATTCATCGGTCAGGCACGACTCGTCGGGCACGCTCTCCGGAATCTTCCACCCAATTCCCGTATTCCCTGGCAGCGCGTCATCAACTCCCAGGGGAGAATTTCCTTGCCCCGGGAGGGGGGACACTATCGGAGGCAAGAGCGGCTGCTTGAGAAGGAGGGGGTCCGGTTTCAGAAGGGGAAAATCGACCTCGACCGGTACGGGTGGATCCGTGCCATGAAACTTCCCCGGGC
>DATDFQ010000037.1 GCA_036522515.1 Bacteroidota bacterium | reverse complement strand
GATAGAGGGATTGGGTCGCGGCGCCCGTGGAGAGGGGCGTGCTCCTGGGGGTTGAGCGGGGCATCTGCCTCATCAGCTCCTCGGGGAAGATATCGTGCGGCCGGGAGTAAAGGGTGTCGCCCGTTTGGGGAGACGTTCCGGTTTGAATCTGAGCCCCTGCCGGTGCCAGGAGGGGAATTGCGCTCAGCGCGATCGCCCCCCAGATCAGCAAACGCCGGGCTATCAATAAAGTCATCTCATCTTTCCTCTCTCACTCCCAGTGTGATTGCGCGACGCTTGTTTTAAAACACCCAAGATTCTCGTTCCGCCGCTCTGCGGCGGAATGCATGCAGGGGCGCTCCGCGCCCCCGGCCGCGGAGCGGCCGAATATTGCGTTCCCACGCAGAGCGTGGGAACGAGTTTCTATTGATCTTTGCAGTTCAGGTTTGAGGCTTTGCCGCCTGTTCCCTGTAAAAAGCCACCAGGTCGGTGGCGGGGGCCTTCATGCCCGACTGCCTCAGCATTGTGACGATCTGTCCGCGGTGATACGACGAATGGTTGACGAGGTGTTGCATTAAAGGGGCGAGGGCCATCGCGTAGGTGTTTCCTTTCAGGTCCTTGTACGTCACCGTCTTCGCAATGTCGGCGTCGCTCTTGAGCATGTGGCAGAATCCCATGATCTCGTGCTCGACCATGTCCCAGCGGTCGCTGATGCTCTGGAGGGTGGGGTAGTCGGCCGGCTTCATGAACGTGGCAGGGGACTCGCCCTTCCACCTCCGCACCCAGATTTCCTCCGCGCCCACGAGATGCACGAGCGTGCCCTGAATCCCGCCGTGGCTCGATTTCAGATCGAGGGCGTATTGTTCCGGCGTGAGGGACGTGAGGGAGTCGAGGATCCGCGCCTTGGCCCAGTAATTGAATTCGTATAATGACCGGATATCCTGGAGATTCATGGTGTTTTATTGTACGTAGTTATCGAATCACCCGCAAGGAATATAGGTACTGTCGCATTTTCATCTTATCTCGTCATCCCGACATGTTTTAGGTCGGGATCTTTCTAAAGCGTTGAAAGATGCTGACCTGAAGCATGTCAGCATGACGAGTTGGAGAGAATTGGGACCGAATTGAAGCATTACCCGGATCACGGGAAAATCGTCTCGAGGCTCTCCGCTTGAGGAAGGAGAAGCTTTGCCCCGTCCCCGGTAATGAGCATTTCGTCTTCAAGACGGATTCCGAACTCTCCGAGGATATAGATCCCGGGTTCGTTGCTGTGCATGTTCCCCGGTGCTTCGGGCCGCTTGTTCCCGTTGACGAGATAATACCATTCGTGCCCGTCCATCCCGATCCCGTGTCCGAGCCGGTGCGTGAAGTACTTGTAGCCGGGACCGTAGCCGGCGTCGGTGATGACCTTTCTGGCCGCCGCGTCGATCGTCTCGGCGGGCGCTCCCGGTTTTGCCGCCGCGAGCCCGGCGTCCTGCGCCCGGCGAACGATGTTCCAGACCGACCGCATTTTCTCCGTCGGTTTACCGAACACCGTGGTTCGCGTGATGTCCGAGCCGTACCCTTCGACGGTGCATCCCCCGTCGATCAGCACGATCTGCCCTTCATGGAGCACGTGCTCCTTCACGGATCCGTGAGGATGCGCCGAAGCTTCGCCGAACAGCACTAGCGCCCCTCCGCTTACCCCGAATTCGGCGAAGAGTTTCGTCAGCGTGGCGCCGAACTCTCGTTCCGAGAGGCCGTCTTTGAGATACCGGAGGGAATCCTTGTACACCGTCGCGGTGATATCGTTCGCGATCTGCATCAACTCGATTTCGTGTTCCGATTTGACGCTCCGGCAGCCGGCGGTGACGGGAGTGCCGCTCGCAAGCGTCGCCCCGCTCATCGCCCGGGAGATGTTCTCCGTGACGAAGTGCCGGGTGGTTTCCTCGATGCCGAGTGTCCCGGTCGTCGCGCCCGCGCCGGCCAGTATGTCCTTGATCAGCGCATACGGGCTTTCGTCTTCCTCCCAGGTCAGTAATGTTGCGGTCCCCACCTGTTCGCGCGCACGGGCCTCCTCGAATTTCGGAGCCACGAACTGCGCCTCCCCCTTCTTCGGAAGGACCATGGCAAAGAGACGCTCGCTCCGCCCCCAACTCACGCCTGAGAAATAGCTCATGCTTGTGCCCCCCTCGAGGATGAGGGCGTCGATCCCCTGCCCGGCCATCAATTTCCGCGCGTTCTCCTGCCGCTGAAGCCGCTCTCCCTCCGTGACCGGCTTGATTCTGTCGCGGAGCTCTTTCACCTTTGGATTTTTCTCATCGGGGAGCCGGGAGAAAGCCTGTGAAAGGGCGACGGGAAGGAGGGATCCCGCGGCCGTGGTCCTGATGAATTCTCGTCTTTGCATGGCGGTTTTCGGGAGAGTGTTTGTTTAGCGGCTATGCTTCTGCCGGAGCTCCGCGAGTTTTTGCAGGGCTTCCAGCGGCGTCATCTTATCTATTTCGAGCGCTTGCAATTCTTCGCGCAATTTGTCCTGTCCGTCGAAGAGCGTCATCTGGATCTCCGGAGGGGCGATCCTGCCCTTCGCTACCGGCCCGGAGTGGACGTTCAACTCCGATCCCTCGAGATTCCCGAGAAGTTCCTTCGCCCGCTCCGTCACCTCCGCGGGGAGGCCGGCCATCTGGGCGACCTGGATCCCGTAGGAGTGGTCCGCGAATCCGGGAGTGACCTTATGCAGGAAGATCACGCGGTCTTCGTACTCCCGGACTTCCACTTTCAGGTTCTTGATCCGCGGGAAGAGACGGGCGAGCTCGTTGAGTTCATGGTAGTGCGTCGCGAAGAGCGTTTTGGCGCCGATCCGGTCGTGAATATACTCCGTGAGAGCCCAGGCGATGCTGATGCCGTCGAAGGTGCTTGTGCCGCGTCCGACCTCGTCGAGGAGGATCAGGCTCCTGGAAGAAGCCGTGTTCAGGATGTTCGCGGCTTCGTGCATCTCCACAAGAAAGGTGCTCTCTCCGGAGGCGATATTGTCGCTCGCTCCCACACGCGTGTAGATCCTGTCGACGAGCCCGATGCGGGCGGCTTTCGCAGGGACGAAGCTGCCGATGTGCGCCAGGAGCACGATCAATCCGACCTGCCTGAGATAGCTCGACTTGCCGCTCATGTTGGGGCCGGTGATGATCAGGACCTGATTCTCCTCTGTATCGAGGAGCGTATCGTTGGGAGTGTAGGAGTCGCCGGGAGGAAGGAGGTGTTCGATCACGGGATGCCGCCCTCCCTCGATCTCGATCCGCGAGTCCTCGCTCAACAAGGGAAGGACATAGTGATTCTTCCTTGCAACTTCCGCCAGGGAGACGAGGCAATCGGCCCTGGCGATCAGGCCCGCGTTCCGCAGAATCGGCTCCGAATGTTCCGCGATCGCAGTGCGCAATTCCCCGAAGAGATCCGACTCCAGCTTGAGAATCCTCTCCTCGGCGTTCAGGATCTTCTCCTCGTACTCCTTCAACCCGGCCGTGATGAAACGCTCGGCGTTCGCAAGAGTCTGTTTCCGCACGTAGCTCTCCGGCACCTTCTCCTTATGGGTGTTCGTCACCTCGATGTAGTAACCGAACACGTTATTGAAGCCGACCTTGAGAGATGAAATCCCTGTCCGCTCCCGCTCTTCGACCTGCAGGCGGGCGATCCATGATTTTCCGTCGCGCGTGATCTCCCGGAGTGTATCGAGCTCTTTGCTGTATCCGGGGCGTATGACTCCTCCGTCGGCAAGCGAGAAGGGAGGGTCGTCTGAGATCGCGGCGGAGATCCTTTCGGCGAGCGGGTCGAGCGGTTGAAGCTGGTCCCGAATCTCCACGAGCGCAGTGGAGGAGACGGTTTTCATCCCGGCCTTCAGTTTCGTGACTTGCGCAAGCGTCTCCTTAAGAACGACGACTTCCCGCGGGTTGGCGCGGTTCGTCGAAATCTTCGAGACGAGCCGTTCGAGGTCGCCGATGCCGGAGAGGAGGTCCGGGACGGCCGCGGCCGCCTCTCCCGTTTCTGCGAGCTCTTCAACTGCTGCGAGCCGCGCTCGGAGAGGTGCCAGCTTCCGCAGGGGGCGGCTGATCCAGTTCTTCAGCATGCGGCCCCCCATCGGAGTGCGGGTCCGGTCGAGAACGCTGAATAATGTTCCCTTTTCACCGCCGTCGATTGACTGTGTGATTTCCAGATTGCGTTTCGTCGAGCCGTCGAGGAGGATATAATCGCCGGCGACAAAGGGAACGATTTTCCGGATGTGGTCGAGGTTGGTCTTCTGCGTTTCCTCGAGATAGTTCATGATCGCTCCGGCCGCCGTGACCCCCCACGTCATCTCCTCGATCCCGAACCCTTTCAATGTCCTTGTTTTGAAATGTGTGGTGAGGAGGCCATGGGCGTACTCACGTTCGAAAATCCAATCGTCGAGCCGGGAATATGCGCCGGCATAGCCGGCCTTCAGGATCACGCGGACGGTCTCCATGTCGCGCTTCTGAACCAGTATCTCCGAAGGGGCGAACGACGCAACCTGGTCGGTAAGCTGGCGGAGCGGGAGCTCGCCGACCCCGAATTCCGCTGTGGTCACGTCGACATAGGCGATTCCGATCGTCTCGTCCCCTGTGGCAAGAGCATGCGGGAGCGCGACCGCCAGGAGGTAGTTATTCTGCTTCTGTTCCAGGACCTTGTCGGAGAATGCCACTCCGGGAGTCACGACCTCGACGACGTCCCGCTTCACGATTCCCTTGGCGAGCTTCGGGTCCTCGAGCTGCTCGCAGATTGCCACGCGGAGGCCTGCCTTCACCAGTTTCGGAAGGTAGGCGTCGAGCGCGTGGTAGGGAAACCCTGCAAGTGGAATATCACCGGCGGTGCCGTTCCCCCGCTTCGTCAGCGTGATTCCGAGGACACGGGAGGTCACTCCGGCGTCCTCCTCAAACGTCTCATAGAAGTCGCCGAGACGAAAAAGAAGGATCGTGCCGGGATGCTTCGCTTTCATCCGGGCATATTGTAGCATCAAAGGGGTGGACATGCAGCCTTTTGCGTTCGGCCTGGAGTGGAATTGGAACAGCGCTGAGCTGGAATGCAGAGGAAATAAAGTCAAAAATCCCGTTAAAATCAATCGGGAATACAAGGTAGCCACAGCGTTCAGGCCGCGCCGACCGGTACGCGACCTGAAGGTCGCGCCTACCGATGCCTCGGGCTCGATCGGAAATATCGATGCCTCGGGTTCGGTAGGCGCAGGCTTTAGCCTGCGTTTGTTCGGTCTGGCAGGTCGCCTGATGTAGGGGCGACGCATGCGTCGCCCGCTAGGGTCATCGTATCATCTGAGCTTCCGGGCGGGGCATGCCCCGCCCCTACAAAGGCACGCGACCTGAAGGTCGCGCCTACCTCAGTCCCCCGTTGTAAATGAAAGCGCATAGGGCGCCTTCAGCGCGGTTCCAGAAGCCGACCGCAAGCCTGTCGATATGGTCGCAGTGTAGGCGGCATTCGGAGCCAGGAGGAGGCCTGGATAAAAAACAAATGAATTTGTCGGCCAGCCTGACGACGGAAGCGTTCCGGGAACGGCGGCGCCCGCCGAGTCCGCGAGCGAGAAGGAGGAGCGGACGGTGCTTGTATCTATTTCTGCATCGAAATGCACGACAAGGTTTGTCCCCCGATCGACATACCTCTGATGGTTCAAAGGGTATGTGGAGTTGATCTCGAACGGCAGTGTCTTGAACGTGAGCACGTACGGTTCGGCGAGCCGCAGGCCCTGCCGGGAGCGGAGCGTCGTGTCGATCGTGACGATATAGGTTGAATCAAAAAGGAGGTCCCGCCCCAGGCTGAATTGGAAGTTGGTAGAATTGGAGTAGAGGTTAAGAATGCCGGTTGCGGCGGGCTGGATCCGGAACGAAGAACGGACGGTGGCTGAATCGAGGACCCCGGCAAACTCGAAGGCAATATAGGGGCGGACTTCTACGTTTCCGGCGTGGTTCGCCGGATAGGTGTGAGTGATTCTAAACGGAGATGTCGTGAAGGAGGAGGTGAACGGCACCGGAAGATGATTCCCGGCTCTGTCGTGAGCAGTGGTGTTCACGGTCATCGTATACGATGTGCTGTTCCTCAGATCCTGGCCGACCCAGCGGTAGATCGACGTCGAATCGTACGACAGCCACCAGTCGCCCGGAATATCGGGCGTGATCTGAATCGAAGAGAAGACAGAAGTATCGACCCTGCTGTTGAAGACGAGCACGATCTCGCCGTAGTACAACCCCTGGGGGGTTACGTCGCTCGCACCGTCCGGAGGGGAGACCTTCCTGACGCGAAAGAAGGGCTCCGGAGTGAAGCTCATTGAGAAACCCGGTTGGAACGTGTTTCCGTTGATATCGCGGGCACCTGCCGCGACTCCGAACGTGTATGTCTCCCCGACCTTCCACTGGGAGAAGCGATTTCCGAGCGTGTCGACGGGATTGATCAAAAAGACGTCGCCTCCGAGGGAGATCATGTAATTCGTGTCGGCGCGAACCCCTCCGTCCGGCGAAGAAACGGCGATCGATCTTCTGACCGAGCTCCGGTCCATGTACTTGTTGAACCGGACCTGGAACTGGGAAATGTAAATCGGAATATAGAATCCGTAGTCCCCCTCCCCGTACCAGCCGAGCAATTGGTAGAAGTCGTCGTACGGACCCGGGACATTCGCAGGGGGGTATGTATAAATCACCCTCGGCTGAACGGAGGGGTCGCTCAGAGACTCGATGCCGGTCCCGGAAGGGCCGGCCGGTCCCGCGGGCCCTTCCGGACCCTTGCAGCTGAGCGCAAACAGCGTGAGAAGAACTGCCGTGGTGACGGATAGTTTTAGCATGACATCCTCCTGAAAATCGACGATTGGGAGTCGCCGCAGACCGTTTGATCGTGTTGCGTTGCGAGCGGAACTGCCTCTGTTCCGCAGGGTGCATCTCTAATAGAGAAACATTGGCTTCCCGAGAAGGTGTGCGACTTTCGGCCGGTATTGATCGACGTCGTAGAGCTCGTCGACATCGACCCGTTTCTTTCCTTCGGCGATGATATTTGCGGAAACCGTTGTATATTTTCCGTCGCGGAGGGCGACCATCCTGCCGACCTGTTTTTTCAGGAGAAGGTCCATCGCGAGATGCCCATAGCTTGTCGAGACCATGAGATCGAGCGCGTCGGGCGCCCCGCTCCGCATGAGATAGGCGAGCTGCTGATAAACGGACCGGATGCCGGACCTCTTCTCGAGTTCGTGAGCCACGTACTCGCCGATGCCGCCCAGTTTCTTATGGCCGTACGCGTCGGCCTCCCCCTTCATGATCATCTGGCCGCCCAGGGGCTTGGCGCCTTCCGAAATCGTCATGATCGCGTACCGGCTCGGATTTTCGTTGCGATCCTCGACGAGATATCCGATGAGTTTTTCGATGTCGAAATCGACCTCGGTGATGATGGCCCGGTCGACTCCCGCGAGGTAGGCGGAGATCAACGACGTTTCCCCCGAATACCTGCCGAACAGCTCGACCACGGCGATCCGCTCGTGCGATCCGGCGGGAGTCCGCAACGCGTGGATGTATTCGACGCTCCGCGTCACCGCGGTCGAAAACCCGATGCAGTAGTCGGTTCCGTGAACGTCGTTATCCATCGTTTTGGGGATGCACACCACCGGAAAGCCTTCCTTGTGAAGGCGCACGGCGTAACTGAGCGTGTCGTCGCCGCCGATTGCGATCAGCGCGTCGAGCTTCAGATGCTCGAGCACCCGGAGGATGTGCTGCGTGCAGTCGACGGGCTCGTCCGCCGCCCCCTCCTGGAACCCGCCCTTCAGGAAATCGGGGAGTTCCTTCCTCTTTACCTTCCCGGGGTTCGTCCTCGAGGTGTGGAGGGAAGTCCCCCCGGTGCGGTCGATGGTCCGCGTGTTCGACCTGGTCAGTTGAAGGGTATGGGCGTCGTGTGTTTGTTTATCGTCCGGATTGAAATTCAATAATCCGCCCCAACCCCGCCGTATGCCGATGGTCTGATGGTTCTCTTCAGAGGCGTGGTAGACGGCAGCTTTGATGCAGGGATTGAGGCCGGGGACGTCTCCCCCGCCCGTGAGTATTCCAAATCTCATTTCGGAGCCTTCGCTTGTGGGAAATCAGAGATGCAGCAAATAACTCCGGACAATTTACGCAAAATGCATGGGTTTATCAATTGAACGCAATGCCTGGTACCGGCTGATTTTCGTCGCCTTCTCGTCCCGCGACCTGAAGGTCGCGGCTACCGATGCCTCGGGCTTGGTAGCCGCAGCCTTTAGGCTGCGGGTTTTCGGCTCGGGTGTTGAAATTCAACCACTACCCGATGCCTGCTTTCCCTACGTCAGCCGCGCTTGCGCGGAACGTATGGGGGGTGCTCAGCAGCTCTATCGAGAGCGTGGGAACGGGATTGAACTGAGACATTACCGCGATCACGGATCTCTTGCATTTGGAAAAAAGTCTCAGTATGTTCGTTCGTCGAAATGATCCCTTTGCCACCATTTAGCGTATTATAAGAAGAGCTCGTGCACGGCTTGCTATCCATATTTGCCGCTGTGACTGCGTCTCCGGGACGGGTCGGGGACGATGGCGCAGTCCTCGAACGGATCGCCAGGGGCGAAGACCCGGCGTTGGCCGAGTTGTACGACAGGTATGCACAGGTGCTTTACACGCTTGGAATGCGGATCCTGAGGTCCGTCCAGGAGTCGGAGGATATCGTGCAGGAGGTCTTCATTCAGGTCTGGAAGAAGGCCGACTCCTACGACGCACAGAAGGGGACCGTTTACACCTGGCTCGTGACGATGATGAGGAACCGGGCCATCGACCGGTTGAGATCGAAAGGATACAAGCACGCCGCCCAGCATGTCGATCCCTCCGTCGTTGTGCTGTTCGCGGATGCGCCGTCTTCAAACCCCCATTCTCACGCGGTCAGAAGCGAGAACCAGAACGTCGTGCTGGGGACACTGAAGCAGCTTTCCGTCGATCAGCAGCAGGTGCTGGCCCTGGCATACTACGAGGGTTTCAGCCAGTCCGAGATCGCAAAGAAACTGAACATTCCGCTCGGCACCGTAAAATCGCGCATGAGGCACGCTTTGCAATCGATGCGCTCGAAACTAAAGGGGAAGATGTAAGAAGTGGCCGATCACGACGTCAAATACCTGGAACTGAGCGCGGTCTACGTCCTGGGAGTCCTCGACGGTGATGAGCTCAAGGAATTTGAGTCTCATCTGAAGACGGGATGTTCCGTCTGCAGGGCCGAGATGAGTTCCTTCGCGGAAGTCGCGAGCCTGCTCCCGCTCGGGCTCTCGCAGCTGCCGGTTTCCCCGGAACTGAAAGAGCGGGTAATGTTTAACGCCGGGCTCGCCAAAGTGACGAAGGCCTTCATCGATGCCGCACCTCCCGTCGAATCGCTTTCTGTGGAAAGTCTTGGCGCGGAAAGACCCGGGAAGGAGAGTCCCCGGCAGGAGAAACCCCGGGCAGCCGACAAGCCTCCGGCGAGGCGCGAGGAACGGGCGCCACGGCAGGGGAGCCGGGTCTGGCTCTCGTACGCGCTGGTGGCCGGCCTGATCGTGCTGATCGGCGGCTTCGGGTTCTACGTCCGTTCGTTGATCAAAACCATCGGCAGCCAGGACCAGTATATCGCCGCCCAGCAGGCGCAGATCACGCGGTTGCTCGATGAGGCGGAACGCAAGGAGGCAATTCTCAAGGTCTTCGCCTCGCGCAGGGTTCAGATCGTGTCGATGGACGGCCTGGGAGTGAACCCTGTCGGATACGGGACCATCGTCTGGGATCCGGACCGGAAGGAGGCTGTCCTCCACGTCTCCAACCTTCCCAAGGTGCCGGAAGGCAAGGACTACCAGCTCTGGATCATCAAGTCGCAGAAGCCGGTGAGCGCGGGCGTCTTTGCGGTGACGAACGACAGGGAGAAGGAGAGCTTCTTCCAGGTCCGGCCTCTCGAAGTATCCGACCGGAGGGAAGTCGACGCGTTCGCGATTACGCTTGAACCGAAGGGGGGAGTCCCGCAGCCGACGGGAGAAATGTATCTCCTCGGAAAGTCATCCCCGCAGTAAGACCCGGATCCTCGCCTCCGGCGTCCGCCCGGGGGTCAATGCCAGAAGTAGTTGATCATCTTCGAGACGAGCCTCGCCGCCGTCAGATCGGGGTAATGGAGACCTTTGATCGGCGAGAATTCGACGACATCGCAGCCGACGACGATCCTGTTCTTTCCGAGGTTGCGCAGAAGCCGCATCGTTTCATTCCACAGTAATCCGTTCGGCTCGGGCGTGCCCGTCGCGGGCATGACCGACGGGTCGAGCCCGTCCACATCAAACGTCACATAGACGTGCTCCGAGAGCCTCTCCAGGGCGTGATCATCCCATAGTTTCAATATCTTCGTGAATTTGCCGTCCCGGATCTGGTGGGCGTAGAGTGTCGTGATCCCTTTTTCTTTGATGAAGCGCGCCTCCTCCCTTGTCTGGGCCCGGATTCCCACCTGAACGAGCCGGGCCGGGTCGAGAAACTCGCAGACGCGCGCCATCACAGAGGCATGGCTGTACTTGTTTCCCTGGTATTCGGGCCGGAGGTCGGAATGCGCGTCGATCTGCACGACGGAGAGGTCGCGGTACCGCTCGGCGTAGGCGGCGATGATCGATTGCGAGATCGTGTGTTCCCCCCCGAGCGTCACCAGGAGCTTTCGTTCGGCGATCAGCCCCTTCACGCGATCGTGGATCAGTTCGAGAGCCCCCTCTTCGGTTCTTTTTCCGAATGCAAGAGGAGGGAGGGTGGCGATCCCGAGCTCCTTGTGCACTTCGCGGCCCGTCTCCTCGTCGTAGAACTCCACCTGGTGCGAGGCCTTCAAGATCGCGCCCGGACCGAGTTTCGTGCCGGTGCCGTAACTGACCGTTTGTTCGTAGGGCACGGGGAGGATCACGACCTTCGACTTCGGGAACGAAGAGTATTCTTCTTCGATGCCGAGGAAGTTGGACCGTATGCCGAGCGTTGTGGTATCTTTCGTCTTCATGACAATTGAGGTCAATAATAAGCGGCCTGAATATAGGTGAATGAGTGGCGAAAAGCAACCAACCATTGGTGATGATCCGTGTGAGCGGAGGATCGGACGCACAGCAGATCTATCAAGAATGGGCGGCCGCGGAGCGGCCGGGATAAGCGTTCCCACGCAGAGCGTGGGAACGAGAGCTCAACGCGCAATGCTTATTGCCTCACGTAAGTTTCTATTCGAAACCTGATTCGTTGACTCATGTAAGTTTCTATTCGAAATCTGTGTGTGAACAGGGTGAACGGTGGAGGCCGCGAATGTGAGTATTGCGATATTTTTCTTCTGAATCAAGGC
>DATDFQ010000036.1 GCA_036522515.1 Bacteroidota bacterium | reverse complement strand
CCCGAGGTCGACAAAACTCGCATAGACGCTCGCCAGCTGGATATACCCGTCGGCGAAACCGGGATCTTCCTCGATCGACTGCCGGAGCAACCCGGTCGCCTGCTCGAGGCCTTCCCTGTTGAATTTTCTCCGGAGAAACATGCCTTTCAGGTAATTCGCGTAGGCCTCCGCCTTCGGAGTATATTTTCTTCCGACTTGCGTCATGCCCGAAAGATGAATGCTCAGAGCAGAGGCGACGTCATTTGCCACCTGACGTTGAATATCGAACACCTTTTCGAACCGGTCGTTGAATGCCTTGACCCAGAGTGTTTTCTCTCCCGGGATATCGATGAGTTTCGTGGAGATCCGGATTTCGGACCCCGATTTCCGGACGCTTCCTTCCAGGACATAGTGGACGTGAAGCGAGTTCGCAATCTCTTCGATTGGTTTTTGCGTACCTTTATAGGAGAGCACCGTGGTCAGAGGGGTGACCTTTAAGGACGGAAGCTGCGAAAGCGTCGTGATGGTTTCCTCGGTGATTCCGTCGCTGAAGTATTCATTCTCTTTCTCGGGGCTCAAGTTGAGAAACGGCAGCACAGCGATCGACCGAGCACCCGCCCCATCCGCCGCTTCGGAGACCCGGTTTCCCCCTCCGGCCGGTCCTCGCAAGACAAGATATCCTGCGAACGCGACAACAACTACCGCAGCCGCCACAAGGACCGGCTGAAACCGCGGACGCGACGGGGACCGCACCGGCCCGGGCTGAACCGGGGATGGGGCGGGTGAACCGATGCCGGCCTTGAGCTCTCGAAGGATGTCGTCGACATGCGCGTATCGATTCACGCGGTCCTTCGCGAGCATTTTGGTCACTACCTCGTTCAGACCGGGCGGACAATCCGTCCGAAGCTCCCGGACGGGTTTCGGGTCGACATTGACGATTTCATACATCAACGCGGCTTCGTGCGCGGCATGGAACGGAAGGCGTCCGGTGAGCAACTCGTAGAGTACAATCCCAAAGGACCAGATGTCCGCTTGCCCGGTCGCCTCCTCGCCGCGAAGCTGTTCCGGAGAAAGATAGGCGATCGTTCCGACCGTCGAGCCCGTTTTCGTGAGGGATGTCGCCCCCGCCAGTTTTGCAAGGCCGAAATCCATGATTTTTACCACCCCATCGGAGGACACCATAATATTATCGGCCTTGATGTCCCGATGGACAATCCCGTTGGCGTGCGCCTTGGAAAGGCCGGCTGCCACCTGGGCGGCGTATCCATTGATTTCAGGAATCGATGCCTTCCCCGCAAGTGATTTGAATGTCTTTCCATCGACCCACTCCATGACAATGAAGCTTCCATCGGGATGCTCTTCGAACCCATGGATCGTGAGAATGTTGGGATGGTTTAACGCCGAAGCGCTTCGTGCTTCGCGGAAGAAGCGTTCGAATGAATCTGCGCCCGTTTGAAGGTGGGAAGAGAGGAATTTCAGCGCGACAGGCCGCTCGAGGGTCGTGTCGACGGCCTTGTACACTACCCCCATGCCGCCCTCCCCGAGCTTTTCGAGAATCGTGTAATGTGAGAATTTCCGGCCGATCACCACAAAATCCGCAGGCACAAATGCTTGTTGGTAAGGATCTCCCCCGAGCTTGACGATCCAAGTTAGAGAGAAATAGAGTGAGTGTCAACGCAGGATTCGATCTTGTAGATCCGTGATCCCCATCACGGTTCTTCTGCTATCGATGGCGTATCCTGTAATGAACCACGATCAGGCGACCTCTCACACGCCAGTCACACTCGTACCGAACACCATCGGTACCGTCCAAACAAGAATGTGCACTTTGATGGCTGAAACCCCACCCTCCCTGACTCAACATGCGGTCCTGCATCGCTGCAGAATGAATTCTTTTCTCCGGCCGGGGAACCGGGAACGATCCTGCGGAACTTTGTCGTTGGGAATGAAGCGTGGGGATGGCTCCACAGGCAGGACTCGAACCTGCAACCCTCCGGTTAACAGCCGGATGCTCTACCATTG
>DATDFQ010000035.1 GCA_036522515.1 Bacteroidota bacterium | reverse complement strand
CATGTCGGGGGACAAGATTGCAAGGGAAGTTCTGGAAGCGATGGCCTACCAGATCGCGAAGGAGATCGGCGCCATGGCGGCCGTGGTAAAAGGAGCGGTCGACGCCGTCGTCCTGACCGGAAGCGTTGCGGGCTCCGGGCTTCTCAGCGGGTGGATCGCGGAGCGCGTCCGGTTTATCGCGCCTCTCCTGTTCTATCCCGACGATAACGAAATGAATTCGCTCGCCCGGGCGGCTGTGCGCGTGCTGCAGGGGACCGAAGCGGCAAAGGAGTATTGACCCATGCTGAAAAACTTTGACGAGTTGCTCGCTGCCGCCCGGCAGGTCCGGGGAACGCGCATCGTGGTTGTCTTCCCGAACAATGAAGAGACGTTTGCAGCGATCCGTGAAGCGCTCGATCTGGAGCTGGCGCGCTTCATCCTCGTGGGGGACGAAGAGATTATTTGCAAGAACCTTTCCCGGACCGGCACGAACCCCGCCGGGATCGAGGTGGTCCCGCAGAGCCGGTTGCTCGACGCGCTCAGGGTTTCGATCGGGCTCGTCAGGGACGGAAAGGGGGATATCCTGATGAAAGGGGGGATCGATACCTCCACCCTGATGAAGGCGGTGCTCGAAGAGAGCGCCGGGATCCGGACCGGCAGGCTCCTCACCGATATCTTTGTGATGGAGTTTCCTTCGCGACCGGAGAATAAGTTCATCATGATTACCGACGGCGGGATGACGCTTGCGCCCGATCTCAAGAACAAGATGGAGTTGATCAAAAATGCGGTCGAGGTCGCGCACGCCCTCGGGAATTCCGTTCCGAAAGTCGCGGTGCTTTCAGCAACCGAATTTGTCGTACCCGGCCTGCAGTCGACGCTCGACGCAGCGGCGCTTTCAAAGATGAACGAGCGGGGCCAGATCCCCGGCTGCATCGTGGACGGGCCGTTCGCCCTCGATAATGCGATCTCGCCCGAGGCCTCGGCGGAGAAAAAGATCAACTCGCCGGTCGCCGGGTGCGCGGAAATCCTGATCGCCGCCAACATCGAGTCGGCGAACAGTCTCGCGAAGAGCACGACGTTTTTCGCCGGGCTCCGGCTGGCTCACGTCATCGTCGGCGGCAGGGTTCCCGTCCTCATCCCTTCGCGGGCCGACAAATCCGACGCCAAGTTGCTCTCGATGGCCCTCGGCGTCCTCATGTCCGCGTACGTTCCTTCGGACGCGTCAGCCTGATCCCGAACGAACGCAGCCTAAAGGCTGCGGCTACCACGGCGACTCGGGCGCGGCAATGTCCCCGTAAACTCGGTAGCCGCAAGCTTTAGCTTGCGTTATTTTCCCCCCGTCATCCCGAACGAACGCAGCCTAAAGGCTGCGGTTACCACGGCTACTCGGGCGGAGCAATGCCCCCGTAAAGTCGGTAGCCGCAAGCTTTAGCTTGCGGGATCTCCCCCGCGTCATCCTCATCTGCAACATGTCATCCTGAGGGCGCAGAGCGCCCGAAGGATCTCCCTACCCGCCATCCCGACATGCCGATGAAACTTTCAATTGTTTTTCTTACATTGGTCGGAATGAGGAACGATACAGGCCGAAGAGAAAGGAGCATTTCCGTATGAAATACCGCGTCATTGTTACACAGGATGAAGATGGGGTTTTTGTTGCAGAGGTCCCATCTCTTCCCGGATGTGTTTCTCAGGGACCGACTCGTGGCGAGGCCTTGCGGAATGTGCAGGAAGCAATTCACGCGTATGTCGAAAGCCTGCAGAAGCATGACGAGCCCGTTCCGCCCCCCATCACGGAAGAAATTATCGATGTATGAGCAAGCTCCCCGTCCTCTCAGGCCAGGAAGTCATACGAGTTCTCAGACGGATTGGCTATGAACCGGATCATCAACGCGGCAGCCACATCATCATGCGCCATGGCGAGCCACCCTACCGTCGTGTCAGCATCCCAAATCACCGAGAGATAGCCAGAGGAACCCTGCGATCAATCATCCGGGAGGTCGGATTGACCGTTGAAGAGTTTGTCAGTCTTGTGTAGCAAGAGCCCTCGGCGCAGAAGCACCCCGCCATGTAGCCGAGCTCCTTCCGCCGGCCCCGGGTTTCATCGAGAGAGATAGGAAAGGGAATATCGAATGCCTGAACAACACATCACCTGTCCCAAGTGCGGGAATAAAATCCCGCTCACCGAGGCTTTCACGCATGATATCGAGGAAAAGCTCCGGACCGAGTTTCAGCAGGACATCCGCAAGAAGGACGCGGAACGCGCAGCGGCTCTCGATGCGCAGCAGAAGACATTCGAGGCACAGAGGGCGCAGGACCGCGCACGAGTCGAACAACAGGCAAAAAGACAGGCGGAAGAATCCCTCGGGCTGGAGCTCAAAGACATGAAGGACCGCCTGGCGGAGAACTCGAAACAGCTCGAGGCCGCCCGCCGCCAGGAATTGGAGCTTCGGAAGCGCCAGCGCGAGCTCGAAGAGCGCGAGCAGAACCTGAAACTCGAGGTGGAACGCACGCTCGCCACCGAGCGGACGAAGATTTGGGAAGACGCGGGCCGGAAGGCGGCCGAGGAACAGCACCTCAAGATGGCGGAAAAGGAGAAGCTGGTGACGGACATGCGCCGGCAGATCGAGGAACTCCAGCGCCGGGCAGAGCTGACCTCCCAGCAGGCTCAGGGCGAGGTGCTGGAGGTCGAGCTGGAAGCCCTCCTGGCCCGGCAGTTCCGGACGGATGTGATCGAGCCGGTGGCAAAAGGGGTGCGGGGAGCCGACCTGATCCAGCGGGTCCACGACGAGACCGGGCGCGATTGCGGGAGCATTATCTGGGAATCGAAGCGGACAAAGGCATGGAGCGACGGATGGATTCAGAAGCTGAAAGACGACCAGCGGGCGGCAAAAGCGGAGGTCGCCGTCGTCGTCTCCACGGCGCTGCCGAAAGAGTTAAGCAGGTTCGGGCTATTCGAAGGGATCTGGGTCGCCGATTTCCCCTCCGCGGTCGGGCTTGCGACCGCGTTGCGCGCCACGTT
>DATDFQ010000034.1 GCA_036522515.1 Bacteroidota bacterium | reverse complement strand
GTTCAGCCCGGTCCTCTCGTACTAGGGCCGACTTCCCTCAAGTATCAACGACGACAGTAGATAGAGACCAACCTGTCTCACGCATGGTTTCACACATTACTGTGTGCATTGGACTGTAACTTCGTCCTTGCATTCAAGGACTGCTGACGTTCAGTCTCTACGGGTAAAATTCTATTCGCTCGCAGTGAGCGACGAACCATTCCCTCGGTATTGCCCATGCCGGGTTTCACCGATATTAGTCAGCTTGTTCATTCTGCATTACTGCAGATGACCGCCGTGATTTGATTGATTGTTTGACTTTAATTATTTAACGAAAAAACCTTTATATAGATAACTTGCGATGTTTTATTCAGACCGTTCAACCCATGATCCATGATTCGTAATTCATGCTTCACGAGCTAAACGGTCTGAACCCAGCTCACGTACCACTTTAATTGGCGAACAGCCAAACCCTTGGGGCCTTCTCCAGTCCCGGGATGTGGTGAGCCGACATCGAGGTGCCGAGCGGAGTCGTCGATAGGGACTCTCGGACTCCACTAGCCTGTTATCCCCGGAGTAACTTTTAGCCGTTGTCTCCGACCTTCCTATGAAGATTCGTCGGGTCGCTAAGTCCTGCTTTCGCACCTGCTCGACTTGTAGGTCTCGCAGTTAGGCACCCTTATGCCTTTACACTCGACGCATGATTACCAACCATGCTGAGGGTACCATTGAGAGCCTCCGTTACAATTTAGGCATTTATGTTGTCACGTCAACTGAACAACTTGGAACATTTTAGTTGACCTGATTCCCGAATCGGGACTTCGCATCGCTGCGAAGATCAGACTATATCATTCCCTCAGATTATCTCCGAGGGATCCGGCGTATAGTCGTTGAGGGGACCTCTTTGAGGTCTTCCCTGCTGATTGTCCGCACTGATGAAGTTTCACGTCCTTTGATTTCAAAGAATCGTCCCATCAGATACTGCATCACCTCACAACATCTCAAACGGAGAGAAGATATCGTGTGTGAACGGATGTTCCAGCATACAGCCAGATGTGGGTTCGTATGTCACCATACGAAAGCCCCTAATTTATATCGCGGTCGAGGCGACCGCCCCAGTCAAACTACCCGCCTGGCAGTGTCCCTTTGCCGGATTCACGGCAAGAGGTTAGAGTTCAAACAGAACAAGGGTGGTATTTCACTGGTGACTCCACCGAGGCTAGCGCCCCGGCTTCAAAGTCTCCCACCTATGCTACACATGCTTTGTCCGAATCCAATGCCAAGGTATAGTAAAGCTTCACGGGGTCTTTCCGTCCATATGCGGGTAACCGGCGTCTTCACCGGTACCACAATTTCACCGAGCCCATGGTCGAGACAGTGACCAAATCGTTACACCATTCGTGCAGGTCGGAACTTCATGTTTTACCCACTGTTTCCAGTGGCATAGACTATACCTTTATCTGACTTCGAACATATTTTTTCTTACCGGACTTATTCAGTTGTTCGGCAAGTTGGACGACCTGGGCAAAACCCTCTTCCTCGAGATGTTCGCGTTTGTACATCAGTTGTACGATCGCGGCAAACATCTCAAAATCCTCACGTTTACTCGAAAGCAGTGGATACTGCATGAAATGCGGTATCACATTTACCGCCAGTTGAGCAACGCTTCGAACTTCGTACTTGAGAGTTTTGTCTGATCTGTCCGGACGAATTGTGCCGCACTGAAAATTCTTCATAAACAATTTCAGAACTTCAGCACGATCACCATTCTGACTTATGGAAAAGCTCGGTCGGATATCCCAACCGAATCTGTGACGCCGACTCTTGTTGAAAGTCACACAGAAACAGCCTTCTCCATCCGTGTATCCAGACAAATACGATTGTTCGTCCATGGTTCTAATTCAGATACCAGCGTGTTGTGGCGCTCATAGATTTGTTCCAGATGAATTTGGAGCAGGAGACACCACCGTCCCAACACAAAGCATCTGCGTTGAGAGCAGTCGTTACGGGGTCATAAACTAAAGACTTCCCTCGGTATTACCCGCCCGCTTTTCTGGCGGGGTAGGGCTCCACCGATATGAGCTGGAGAGAATCAGAACGAATCGCTTCGTTCTAGGGCAAGAATGTCTTACCCGACAAGGAATTTCGCTCAGACTTGTTACTCCATTGTACAAATGGGGGCTGATCATTTCTGTCAGCCTCTCTGCATCGCTGCAGAGCTCGGACTATATCTTTTCTGATTGGGATCAGAATCTGGCGTATAGTCTCTGAGGATATTGCGTACTGAGGCAATCTTTCCTGCTGATTATCCGTTATCCCTCCCCGATGTACCGGATCGGAAACCGCTCATCCATTGTTACTGCAGCGCAGGGCGCGCTACGAGTAGAATGAGATACGACGGACTTTCCAGCATATAGCCAAATTTTACTAAGGCTGCGTTATTCAACCTTAGGACCGTTATAGTTACGGCCGCCGTTTACTGGGGCTTCAGTCGGAAGCTTCTAACGCCTTGCGGCGCTATGACCCCCTTCCTTAACCTTCCAGCACCGGGCAGGTGTCACACCCTATACGTCCACTTGACGTGTTAGCAGAGTGATGTGTTTTTGTTAAACAGTCGCTTGGCCCATTTCACTGCGATCCCGGATGGCTTCAGGGAGTAAATCCCTTAACCACTCGAGACACCGCTTATCCCGAAGTTACGCGGCTAGTTTGCCGAGTTCCTTGACCATGGCTCACTCGAGCACCTTAGAATACTCTTCTCATCTACCTGTGTCGGTTTACGGTACGGTCTGCCTGCAATCTCCCATACGAAGTTTTTCTCGGCAGTCGGATTAAGATCAGTTTGTTCCCTTGCGGGATCCCGTTCGGGTCTCGGTGATAACTGGGATGCGGATTTGCCAACACCCCACACCTACCTCCTTAGACCGTCTAAGCCAGCAGACGGCTGATCGTTCACTCCTGCGTCACTCCTTATGGTCGGACGATTGCAAACAGGTACAGGAATATTGAACCTGTTTTCCATCGCTTACGCCTTTCGGCCTCGGCTTAGGATCCGACTAACCCTGAGACGATGAACGTTGCTCAGGAAACCTTAGATTTTCGGTGGGCAGGATTACCACCTGCCTTATCGTTACTCATGCCTACATCTGCGTTTCTATTCGCTCCAGCATGCATCGCTGCACACCTTCTCCACCTTGCGGCGGATCCGGTCCACCCGGATCGCAGAATAGAATGCTCCCCTACCACTCCAAACTTGCGTCTGGAATTCACAGCTTCGGTGCGAGGTTTAGTCCCGAGAATTATCGACGCCGAGTCGCTTGACTAGTGAGCTATTACGCACTCTTTCAAGGAATGGCTGCTTCTAAGCCAACCTCCTAGTTGTCTCTGCAACTCAACATCCTTTGTCTGTTAACCTCGACTTGGGGACCTTAGCTGGTGATCTGGATTGTTCTCCTCTCGGCGTCGGCGCTTATCCGTCGTCGCCTGACTCCCGGGAAACATGTTATCGGAATTCGGAGTTTGTCTGGGTTTGGTATCGTTGTGACGACCCTAGCCCAATCAGTGCTCTACCTCCGAAACATTATTACCCGAGGCTAGCCCTAAAGCTATTTCGGGGAGTACGAGCTATCACCCGGTTCGATTAGCTTTTCACTCCTATCCTCAACTCATCCAAGAAGTTTTCAACCCTCACTGGTTCGGACCTCCATGAGGTTTTACCCCCACTTCATCCTGGTCAAGGATAGATCACCGGATTTCGCGTCTACCGCACGTAACTGAATCGCCCTATTCAGACTTGCTTTCGCTACGGCTGCTGAACTGAGTTCATTAGCCTCGCTACGTACGAGTAAGTCGTAGGCTCATTAAGCAAAAGGCACGCCGTCACTCATCAATCCCGGCAAGCCGGGACTGAATTGCTCCGACCGTTTGCAAGCATACGGTTTCAGGTACTATTTCACCCTCCTGTTAGGAGTGCTTTTCACCTTTCCCTCACGGTACTTGTACACTATCGGTCACTAGAGAGTATTTAGCCTTAGAGGATGGTTCCTCCGGATTCCCACAGACTTCCACTTATTCCGTGGTACTTGGGAACGCTTGCCAGAGAGCCATACTGTTTTCGCTTACAGGATTTTCACCTTCTGTGATTCGCTGTTCCAAGCGATTCAGCTAACAATATGGTTTTTTACTCTCCGTCCTATTTGCAATTCGGACCGCAAACGCCCCGCAACACCTCTGACACAACGGTTGCACCCTTTAATGTGTCAGACGGTTTAGGCTGTTCCGTTTTCGCTCGTCGCTACTAACGGAATCGTTGGCTTACTTTTTCTTCCTAGGGGTACTGAGATATTTCACTTCCCCCCGTTAGCTCTACCCCGCCTATGAATTCAGCAGGGAGTTCTCAGGCATTACCCTGAGAGGGTTGCCCCATTCGGACATCGCCGGGTTAAAGGTAGCTCCCACCTATCCGACGCTTATCGCAGGTAACCACGTCCTTCATCGCCTTCTAGTGCCAAGGCATCCACCGTATGCCCTTTGTAACTTAACCAAAAATCTTTATTGACTCACAGTTAGATGTCACCCGCCTTTGACGGGCTATTCTTCAGTGCATCAATATTTTTGGAAAGAACATTTAATTGGATTTTAGTAGTCTGGGTTCGATGCGTTTGTTCATCCGGAGGCATTTCCGCTGTAAGGCGGAAGGGCATGGATAACTACTGACATCTACTGTCAGACAGACTCTTCTTCTAGGTTGTCAAAGAACACTGGCACAATCAAAAGCGCCGGTACGACCCGGCTCCCTGAATTCCTTGCGCCACTTGCTCGTGGAGCTGAAGGGATTCGAACCCTCGACCCCCTGGTTGCAAACCAGGTGCTCTCCCAACTGAGCTACAGCCCCGTAGCACGGTTCGAGATTAGAACTCACGCCGGTGTGGGCCTGGGTCGAGTTGAACGACCGACCTCACGCTTATCAGGCGTGCGCTCTAACCACCTGAGCTACAGGCCCGTGATACCACTTGGTTTCACGGATGGCAAAGAACGTACGATAAATAAGAAAATAGAGCGCATAGAAAAGTCATCTCAGCAGAGCGTCTATTGAGCAGTTCGCCGGCTTTTGGCCGACGTAGGCTCCTTAGAAAGGAGGTGATCCAGCCGCACCTTCCGGTACGGCTACCTTGTTACGACTTAGCCCCAGTCGCTAGTTTTACCTTAGACGCCTACCTTCCCACCTTACGGCGGGATTAGCGCAGCGTTTTCGGGTACCCCTAGTTTCCATGGCTTGACGGGCGGTGTGTACAAGGCCCGGGAACGTATTCACCGCGGCGTGCTGATCCGCGATTACTAGCAATTCCAGCTTCATGGGGTCGAGTTGCAGACCCCAATCCGAACTGAGGATGATTTTTTGGGATTGGCTCCACCTTGCGGCTTGGCAACCCTTTGTATCACCCATTGTAGCACGTGTGTGGCCCTGGGTATAAGGGCCATGAGGACTTGACGTCATCCCCACCTTCCTCACTACTTGCGTAGGCAGTCCACTTAGAGTGCCCAGCATTACCTGATGGCAACTAAGTGCAGGGGTTGCGCTCGTTGCAGGACTTAACCTAACACCTCACGGCACGAGCTGACGACAGCCATGCAGCACCTGTACAAGTGCCCCTTGCGGGGAGAGCGACTTTCATCGCCTGTCACTTGCCTTTCAAACCCAGGTAAGGTTCTTCGCGTTGCATCGAATTGAACCACATGCTCCACTGCTTGTGCGGGCCCCCGTCAATTCCTTTGAGTTTCAACCTTGCGATCGTACTCCCCAGGTGGGATGTTTAACGCGTTAGCTCAGGCACCGATCCCGCTCAGTACTTGCGAACAAGTACTCAGCGGGACCGACACCGAACATCCATCGTTTAGGGCGTGGACTACCAGGGTATCTAATCCTGTTTGCTCCCCACGCTTTCGTCCCTGAGCGTCAGTATCGAGCCAGATAACCGCCTTCGCTACTGGTGTTCTTCATGATCTCTACGCATTTCACCGCTACACCATGAATTCCATTATCCTCTCTCGAACTCAAGACGAGCAGTATCGAAGGCAATTCTTTGGTTGAGCCAAAGACTTTCACCACCGACTTGCTCGCCCGCCTGCGGACCCTTTACACCCAGTAATTCCGGACAACGCTTGCACCCTACGTATTACCGCGGCTGCTGGCACGTAGTTGGCCGGTGCTTATTCACAGGGTACCGTCAATTCCGACAAGTCGGAACATTCTTCCCCTGTAAAAGAAGTTTACATCCTAACGGATTTCGTCCTTCACGCGGCGTCGCTGCTTCAGGCTTTCGCCCATTGAGCAATATTCCTCACTGCTGCCTTCCGTAGAAGTCTGGACCGTGTCGCAGTTCCAGTGTGGCTGATCGTCCTCTCAGACCAGCTACCCATCGTAGACTTGGTGGGCCATTACCCCGCCAACTATCTAATGGGACGCAGGCCCATCTCGTGACATCTCGATTTGCACCGAGACCTTTGATTTTGCGGTGATGCCACCGCAAAACATCATCGGGCATTAGTCCCGGTTTCCCGGGGTTATTCCCGTTCGCGAGGTAGGTTGCCTACGTGTTACTCACCCGTTCGCCGGTTTACTCAGGATATTGCTACCCTTTTCTCCCTGACTTGCATGTGTTAGGCACGCCGCCAGCGTTCGTCCTGAGCCAGGATCAAACTCTCCGTTGTAAATGATCAATCTCAGATACAATTTTCGAGCCTGATCTGATCTCACCCCTCTCCCGACTTCGTGAGAAGAATAGGAAAAGGGATGGGTTGTTGAAGCTCTGCTAAGGCTGACTTAAGAGCTATGCACTCTATTTTCAAAGAACACTTGAGAAAAAAATCCCGATCCAGAAGGTACTCGGGACCGGAATAATCGAGGGTCAAATATACTAATTTTCTAGCTTCGTGTCAAGAAATTAGAGTCCCTTTTTGAAAAGAATTATTCGACAAATATGTCGTAAATAGGCCTTCTTTTTCATCCCTTTAAGCGGAAAATCAGCGATTTTGAAGTTCCCGCTCCAAAATCCGGTAGACTTCCACCAACGGAATCCTTTTCTCGATTGCGAGCCTCCGGCACTCCTCATACTCGGGAACGAGGCGTTCCTTGCCCTTCAGGGTGATCGCTTTTACCCTTACGGATCCGAGCCGGGTCTCGATCTCGCGCTGAGTCCGGACGAGCGTCCTGCGCTCAACCGGATGGATCCGGATCCCGAGGGTCGTCGTCTGCGCGAAAAAAATCTCCGCAATCGCGTCCAGATTCGAGCGGGCAGCCAATGCCGAGAGAAGAACGCCCGGCCTTCCCTTCTTCATGATGAGCGGCGTGAGGTACGCGTCCTTCGCGCCGTGAGAGAGCAGCTCCTCCAGGATGAACGGATAAATCTCGGGGTTCATGTCGTCGATGTTGGTCTCGACGACGACAAGCTCTTCCTCCTGATTCAGAGGGAGCAGATCGCCGACCATGATCCTCAGGAGGTTCGGCACCTGCGGAATGTCTCGCGTCCCGGCGCCGTAGCCGATCGTCTCGACCCGGAGCCGTTCGCTCGAGAGCACGCCTGAAGACATCGCCTTGATGATCGCCGCCCCGGTCGGGGTGGTAAGTTCGTACGGTATGTCGGTCAGGACGGTGGGGTACCCTCTGAGGATCTCGGTTGCCGCGGGGCCCGGAAGCGGGAGCGTGCCGTGTTCCGTCTTGACGAATCCTCCGCTGCCCAGTTTTACCGGAGAGGAATAGACCGCTTCGATCCCGAATTTCTCGAGACAGATGGCGGCGCCGACAATGTCGACGATCGAATCGAGCGCGCCGACCTCATGAAAATGAATTTTCTCCGGCGTGGAATCGTGGATCTTCGCCTCGGCATCTGCCACGACCCGGAAGATTTTCCCGGCATCCTCCTTCACGCGCGCGGACAACGGACTACGGTCAATCAACTCAAGGATATCCCGGAGGTGGCGGCCGTGCCCGGAGGGGGCGGAGATCGCCACATCCATCCTGACCGCGGTGATTCCGTTTCTCTGGAGATGCGATCCTACGAGCTCCACACCCTGGAGGCCGAGCTTCGCGATCTCTCCGGCGAGGTCGTCGACGGGCAGCCCCGCGCTCACGAATGCGGCAAGCGTCATATCGCCGCTCACGCCGGCAACCGTATCGAAGTATGCGATTCTCATGACAAACGACCGATGATGGAAGAGCGTTTCAGGATGGCGCCTCGCGTCAATCTACAAAACTTTCTCCAGATAGGAAAGGAAGCGGCCGGTGGCGCCGGTATTACGGCAGACGGTCGCAAGCGCCTTCGCCCCCGCCTCCGTCCTCAGCTTGTCGTCGTCGAGCAGCATCCGAAGATGGCGGTAAAAATCGTCCGGGTTCTCTCCGACAAAGGCGGCTTTCTCGACGACGAGCCCGGCGGCTTCCTGTGAGTTCTGATGAACAGGGCCGAACAGAATCGGAATGCCGTAGGCCGCCGGTTCGAGAACGTTGTGCACCCCGCTGCTGAAACTCCCCCCGACATACGCGACGCTTGCGGAGCGGTACAGGGTCATGAGGATCCCGACCACGTCGATGAGAATCAGCTTCTCGTCGCGATACTGGCTCAGGTTCGAGAACCGGATGGACGGGATCCTCCCGTTCAGCTCATATTCGATCCGCTCCAGGGTCTCAAGAGTCGGTTCGTGGGGCACCAGCACGACGCGAAATTCCGGGTGCTCGCCGAAGAGGCGCAGGCATGCCGGAATGAGGACGTCTTCATCCGCCTTCCAGCTGCTGCCGATCACCAGGACCTTTTTCCCCGCGAGCACCTTCGGTTCGATGACCTGGCGGGTGCGGGATTCCGTGCTCCGCTGCCACACCTGATCGTAGCGCGTATCTCCGATCGCCTCGAGAACGGGATGGTCAAGCCGGAATGTCTCAAACGTTTCACGGTCCTCCGGTGAGACTGTCAGGATATAATCGAGCGAGTTATACACGGCGCAGTGGAATTGCCTCAGGAGCGGCCACCTCCGTGTGGAATTCCGGCGAAGGGTGGCGTTCGCGATGAAGGTCGACACTCCCGCACTTCTCAACGCCCAGAGATGGTTGGGCCATATGTCGTACCGCACGATCACCGCCGCGGTCGGGCGGACTAACTCGATAAAGCGCCGGGCGTTTGCCTTCGAGTCGAATGGGATGTAAGCGGTGATATTCGCGAGCTTGTACGTGCGGGAATGCTCGTACCCGGAGGGAGAAAAGAATGTCGCGATGATTTCAACGTCGGGACGGCGCTTTTTCAACTCGGCGATGATCGGCTTCGCCTGCTCGAACTCGCCCATCGACGAAGAGTGGAACCAGATCCGCTTGCTCCCCGGCTTGAGATGCGTCACCTGTTCCTGAAGACGGTCGAGCAACCCCTTGCGCCCCCGGATACCGCGTGCGGCTTTCTTGTCAAAAAGGCCGAGGAGATGGAAGGCGAACCAGGCAAGCGGGATCGCAACATACCGGTAGATGATCGGCCAGAGCATGCCGGGTCAGCCGGCGGGTTGGGATTGTCGCTCGCGGGCGAGCAGGGTTCGTGTCGCGTGGAGAACCTCCTCCACGCCGATCTCCCTCATGCATTTGAAATGACCCTGCGGGCAGCGCTCAAGGCCGATTGGCGAACAGGGGCGGCAGGGCAGTCCGGCTTTTTCCAGGACGATGCTCTCCGTGCGGTAGGGATAGAACCCGAATTCACGCACCGTCGAGCCGAAGATCGCCACAACTTTCTTCCGCCGGGCCGCGGCGATATGCATGATGCCGGTGTCATTGGAAAGAACGAGCGTACAGTGGTCGAGCACTGCGGCTGTTTCAATCAACGATATTCTCCCGGCGAGGCTATCGGCAGCGTTTGTTCCCGCCCCCGCATTGATCATCTGGGCGATGTCACCGCACACATCGGTCTCCTCCCTGCTTCCAAGGACCAGAATTTTCGCCCCCGTCTCCTTCGCAGCCCTTACGCCGAATTCGACGAAGCGCTCCGGCAACCATCGTTTCGTGAAATGTTTCGCCATGGGCGCCACACCGATGACGGTGCCATGCCGTTCGAGCTTGTATTTACCCAACAGGACGGAGACCGATTGCACGATCTCCTCGGGCACGTATATTTCCGATCCGCCCCCGTCGTCCCTGACCCCGAACTTCCGCACTGTCTCGAGGTACCGCTCTGCCACAGGGACCATCCCGTGATAGAAATTGAGTTTAAATCGCACAAGGAAAGAGCGTTCCCCCACTCTCTTGTTTACGACACGCACGTACCGGGCTCCGGAGAACGCGCGAAGGTATCTGCTCCTGAGACTGTTATGGAGATCGACGATCGCATCGTAGCGTTCCCGCCGAATGCCCTCCTTCAACACCTTCAGCTCATCCCGGTCGTCGGATCGTAACTCGATCACCGAGGAGAGGTGGGGATTACACTTGAGCAATTCCGCATATTCGCGCTTCACCATGAAATCGATCTGCGCCACCGGGTAGGCGGTGCGAAGCATCCTGATGAGGGAGGTGGCGAGAACGACGTCTCCCAACGATCCGAAACGGATCAGGAGAATTTTGTTGAGATTGCGCATGGTGGTCGCAGAAACTTACCACTTTTTGAAAGGAGTTGCAAGGAACTGGGGTTGGGGCGGTGGCTGCAGTTCAATTGCCGAACCGAACAGACGCAGCCTGAAGGCTGCGGCTACCAGGTCCGAAACATCGGAAGCCGCGACCAGGCCCGAGGCGTCGGTAGGCGCGACCTTCAGGTCGCGTAACGAGATGGCCACGAAATTCAGCCAGCACCAGCCCCGCCGAGCGCTAACCCGGACTCTGCGTTGATCCCCCGTTGAGCGGCAGGGAAAGTCTTACCGTCGTTCCCTTTTGGAGCACGCTCTCAATCTCGATCCGTCCCTTGTGATCCTCAACTATCTTTTTGACGATCGCCATTCCCAGGCCGGTGCCGTGACTCTTGCCGTATGTCATGAACGGCTCGAATATCTTCTCAAGGACTTCGGGCGGCATTCCGCTTCCGTTGTCGGCGAATTCGATCAGAATCGCCTCCCCCTCGCGGCGCGTGCTGACGTTCAACGTGCCGCCCTCGGGCATGGCGTCCGCCGCGTTCCCCGCAATATTATGGAACACCCGCATGAGCTTGTCCTGATCGGCGCGGATGGTGCCTGAAAACCGCATGTGCGTCGACAATTTGACCTTCCGCTTTGCGAAATCTTTTTCGATGAAGGCAAGCGTCCCTTCCATAAGTTCGCCCACATCCACGTCGTTCAGGTTCATCGTGCTGACGCCCCGGGAAAAATCGAGGATCTCCTGCGTCATATTCACAAACCGGTCGACCTGCCGGATCATTTCGTCGGCAAGCTTCCCTGTCTCCTTGTCGGTGGATTTCCGCTTCATCACCTGCGCGGAAAGGCGCAAGACGCCCATGGGGTTTTTGATGTCGTGGATGATCGTGCTCGCCATTTTGCCCACGGCAGAGAGCGCCTCGTTCTGGACCATCGTCTGCGCAAGCATGGCGTTCTCCACCGCGATCGCCGCGTGGATCGAAAGTCCGTCGATAAATTCCTCATCCTCCCGCGTGAACGCCCCGCCGGATTTGTTCAGGAGCTGAAAGACGCCGATGATCGTCCCCTCCTTGTTCTTCATCGGCATGGACAGGATCGTTTTTGTCCGGTATCCCGTCCTCCGGTCGATCTCGGCGTTGAACCTCGGATCGGCGTAGGCGTCGGGGATGTTGATCGTCTCCCCGGTGACCGCAACGTACCCGGCGATTCCCTTCCCCATTGGCAGACGGATTTCAATTCTGGAAGCCCCCTGCGTGACTTTCGACCAGAGCTCGTTCTTCTCCTCGTCGAGGAGGTAGAGCGTCCCCCGGTCGGCCTGAACCGTCGACGCGGCCGCGCTGAGGATCAGTTCGAGAAGGCGGTCGGTATCGAGCGTGGAGTTCACGATCTTCGTCGCTTCCACGAGCCTGTGGACCTTGTTCAATTGTAGCCGGAGCTCGCTGAGATTCGATTCCTCCCGCCCTACATAGGCCGAGTTTCCGCCCCGCACACGCAGCGCGAGCATGCGGAGAAGGTTCGAGCAAAATGCCGGGCTCTGATCGAGGAGTTTGCGAAACTCGGCGACGGGAAGGCGGATAACGGTGCAGGTCGAAGCGGCGATGGCGGATGCGGAGCGGAGCCGTTCATCGATCAGGTCGAGCTCCCCGAAGGAATCGTTGGCGTTGAGCGTCCCGATGACGATTTCTTCGCCCGACGACGTCAACTTCGAGATCCGGACGCTCCCGGCGACGAGGAGATAGAGACAATCGCCCTCGCTTCCGTCTTTGAAGATCATCTCGCCGGCGCCATACTGAACTTCGCTGAGAGATTTGGCCGCGGCGTTCAAGAGGGCATCATCGACAGACTCGAAGAGGAGGTTGTAACGGATCTTATTCAGCAGGGAAACGCCCGTCCCCATTCAGACATCCCCTCCGCTCTTTCGGTGATCTTCCTTGAACCTGCGTTCTCGCATACGTACGGGCAAAATATAAAATGGCGTTCTGAGAATCAAGGGGGTAAGAGATTTCTGCGTTTAGGGGCCTCTCCCTCAAGGAAAGATTGAGGACGGTGAAACATCGGGCCTTTTGCTCCGTATTCCACTATAAAGAGAGCGTTCTATTTAATGAAAACCATTTTGCATCTTTTTCCCCGGTCCGATGGCTACCGTCCATCCCTGATCTTGTTTGCGTTTATTCTCCTGCTTTTGATCACGCCGGCATACGTGCTTGCCGGTGAACACCTCATTATTCAGCTCAAGGATTTCGACCAGACCGAGCTCAAGGCGGCCGCGTTTACGCTTCAAAACGACGCGCATATCCACATCCGCGGGCTCGGGGCCGGCGACGAGAAACGCTACAAGAAATCCGGCGGCGATCTCTTTGCCTACGGATGGATTATCGACGCGAACACGCGCGCCCTCGTCTGGAGGATGGACCGCGATAACACTTCGCGCGAGAAGGAAGACAGGCTCTTCGACTCGGAGATCTCCCTGAGGAAAGGGAGTTACGAGGTTTACTACTCCGCGTATGCATTCAGCGCGCACTCTCCGTTTTTCAACATCACGATTAATATCGATCGCCGTAAAGACAATCATTCGCTCGATCCGGATAAGAAACGGGGCTTTTTCGGCTGGTTCCATGAACTGTTCGGCGGGGATTTCGACAAAGAGTGGAAACGCCGCTCGAAGAACTGGGGGCTCGAGCTCTACGCGCCCGACGGCGGTCCGGAGGTGACGATGTATAACCCTCCCAGCGAATTCCCCAGGACGCTGTTCCGGGCGATCCGCCTCGGTGAAAACGAACACATCCGGCAGGACTTTTCTCTCAGCAGGCCGGTCTCGCTCCGCATTTACGCCCTCGGCGAGATGCAGCAGGGGAACGACCCGGTCGATTTCGGCTGGATCGTCGATGCGCAGACGCACAAGCGCGTCTGGGATATGGAGCGTACCAATCTCAACCCCGCAGGCGGCGACGAAAAGAACGTGAAATTTGACGGAAACGTCAAGCTCCCGGCGGGAGATTTCATCCTCTATTATAATACGGACGATTCGCACTCGTTCGTCGACTGGAATGCGGCCCCCCCGGAAGACCCCTTCAACTACGGAGTGACTCTCCTCTCTCTCAATGAGGCCGATAAAACGGCGTTTAAGCTCTCCGAGCCGAAGAAGGAACGGAATATCGTGGTTCAGCTGACCAGGGTCGGAAACGATGAAAAACGCTCGGCGAGTTTCACGCTGAACGCTCCGGCAGAACTTCGCGTCTATGTTCTGGGGGAGCGCGGAAATTCGAGCCGGCAGATGGCGGACTTCGGATGGATCATCAACGCGAACACCCGCGAGAAGGTCTGGACGATGGATGTCGACGAAACAGAGCACGCGGGCGGGGGCGAGAAGAACCGGATGATCGACGAGGTCATCAAGCTTCCCAAGGGGACCTATACCGTCTACTACCAGACGGATGACTCCCACGCCTACAATGAGTGGAATGCGCCGCCCCCCTTCGACCCCGAACACTGGGGCATCACGATATCCGGCGAAGGCGAGAACTTCAGCATGCATAATGTGGAAACGAACGTCAGTCCGAAGCAGGCCGGTGTCATATCCCAGATCATCCGCGTCGAAGACAACGCCAAGCTGACCGAACATTTCCGGCTCGACAAGCCGACGCATGTCCGCATCTATGCCATCGGCGAAGGTCAAAACAACGAAATGAACGATTATGGATACATCGAGGATGCAAACAACGGAAAAGTCATCTGGGAAATGACCTATTCGATGACATTCCACGCGGGCGGCGGAAGAAAAAACCGGATGGTGAACACGACCCTGCTGCTGGACAAAGGCGATTACAAACTGCACTATGTTTCGGACGATTCTCACTCCTACGACCACTGGAACACCGACCCTCCCGACGACCCCACCATGTGGGGGATAACCCTCTACAAAGAACAATAAGAACCTTATCGCTCCTTTCTACCGCAGCGTTTCCTGGAAGTAAGTTTTCCTTTTTTGAACAGATAAAATGCAGCCTAAAGGCTGCGGCTACCGATGCCCGGGGCCTGGTAGCCGCGACCTTCAGGTCGCGAACGATGAGGCGACGAAACTGAGCCAGTACGTATGAACCCGTTGACTTTTCGACACGTTCTTTCTACATTTCCTCGCGCACTCGCACAGCAACCCAGTCGCCACACTCGAGGAGAATACAAATGAACGGTATCGATCGGAGGACATTTCTCAAGCAATCGGCGCTCACGGGCGCCGGCGCTCTCGGCGCCGCGGCGTTGAACAAGTCTCTCTTCGCCGGGCCTTCCAGCCCTCCTCTCCCGAAACCGTTCGCGATCTGCAGCGGCAACGGCGTCAAGGCGATCGAGAAGGTGATGGAGGTGATCCACCAGGGGAACGACGCCCTCGATGCCGTCATCGCGGGAGTCAATATTGTCGAGAACGACCCCGAGGATACGAGCGTGGGGTACGGCGGGCTGCCGAACGAAGAGGGTGTGGTTGAGCTGGATGCCGCCGTATTGCACGGGCCGTCCTACCGGGGAGGAGCCGTCGCTGCGATCCGGAATATCAAGACCCCCTCGATCGTCGCACGCGCCGTGATGGAGCGCTCGAACCATGTCCTCCTCGTCGGAGAGGGAGCGTTGAAATTCGCAAGGGCGCACGGATTTCAGGAAGATAATCTGCTGACTGACAAGTCTCGCGAGGCATGGCTGAAGTGGAAGGAGAATCTGAGCTCCAAAGACGACTGGCTTCCGCCCCATTCGATCGAAGACCGTGAGATCGGAGCTCTGCATGAGGCCAGCGCAAGGCATTATGGAACAATCCATTGCGGCGCGATCGATCAGAAGGGAAATATCTCTTGCGTCACGACCACGAGCGGGCTCGCGTTTAAGATCCCGGGAAGGGTCGGGGATTCCGCCATCATCGGAGCCGGACTTTACTGCGACAACGAGGTCGGCTCAGCCGGTTCGACGGGGCGGGGCGAGGCAAACCTCTTAAACTGCAGCTCCGTTATGATTGTCGAATGGATGCGGCAGGGAAAATCGCCGGATGAGGCGTGCCTTCTCGCGTGCAAACGCATTAACGACCGCACGCGCGAAAAAAGGTTCCAGGACAACCAGGGCAGGGTGAATTACGACGTCAAGTTCTTCGCTTTCAACAGAAGGGGTGAACACGGTGGCTGCTCGATCTGGAGCGGCGGCGACTATCTTGTGCACGACGGGACGACAATGCATAAGGTGGAATTCCCCTACCTCTTCAAGCAGAAGTAGCGGTTTGCTTACTCCGTGGCGACGGATCCCTTGCGACTCAACACGGTTTTGTTTATTATTCTCTTGAAAAGGCCATCACAGACTCCAAACCGATGATCTTCCCGATTTCCCCGCTTTCAGTACAGGCGAAAACTCCTACAAAACACGAGGAGTTTGAGAAGGAAGCGGTCCCACATATGGACGTGCTCTACAACTACGCCCTCCGGATGACATCGAACCCGGACGATGCGAAAGACCTCGTCCAGGAAACTTTTCTGAAGGCTTACCGCTTCTGGGATAAATACGAAAAGGGAACTAATATACGGGCATGGCTGTTCCGTATAATGAAGAATTCGTACATCAACCGTTACCGGAAAGAGACCAAGGAACCGGAAACAGTCGATTACAATGACATCCAGAATTTTTATCACACGATCAGATACGAGTCTTCCGATCCGAACGATCTCCAGGAAAAGATCTTCGGAGGCCTTTTGGAAGACGATGTCGCCCGCGCGCTTGAATCGCTTCCCGAGGATTTCCGCACCGTCGTTATTCTCTGCGACATCGAAGGATTGAGTTACGAAGAGATCGCCGAATTCGTCAACTGCCCCATCGGCACAGTACGTTCCCGCCTCCACCGCGGCCGCCACATGTTGAGAGCGAAGTTGTTCGAGTATGCGAAAAAACGCGGCTACGTGCCGCACGACTGACTCACTTTCGGAACTCACTTATCGATCATTGATAGAAGGTACTAAACCAACGTGGATTGCAACGAAATTCAAGATCTGATCACCGCGGAGATCGACGGGGAGCTCGCGGAAGAATCAAAGGCCCCGCTTCGGGAACATCTCAGCATCTGCCCGAAGTGCAAGGCGGAGTACGAGCTCGAACTCTCTACGAAAGCGTTTCTCAGACGCCGCCTCCAGCGCGCCGAAACCCCGTCCCTCCTCCGGCAACAAATCACCACAGAACTCGCGGCGATGTCCCCCTCCGGAACGGGCTTCCGGGATTGGCTCGAGTGGTTCGGTCAACTCACCGCGCGGCGCTCGTCACGGGTAACCCTGGCTCTCGGGTCGGCGCTGGCCGTCATTCTGATCCTCCTGATGGTTACCCCTTCGAAACCCCGGCACCTTCACACTTCCCCGGATGACGCGAACATCATCCACCAGGCATACAACAATTTTGACGGGTTGCTGGCCGGGACACTCTCCCCCCAGGTTTCGTCCGACGATCCGGCGGTGATCAGGAATTTTTTCGCCTCCCGTGTGAATTTCAACGTCAATTGCCCGAAGCACAAGCGCTTTAAGCTGGTCGGAGGGGGCTGTTCAAAGTACAACAACGAGCCCGTCGCCAACGTCGTCTATAAAAAAGGGAGGGATATCATTTACCTCTACGAAGCAAATTACCGGTGCGTTGCCAACGGCGCGCATCTGAACCTCCCCCCGGAGGCGCTGAGCCAGCTTCGGACTACCGGCTGGTATGTCGAGAACCACCAGCCCGATTGCACGCTGGCAATCTGGCTCGTCGACTCGACGGTTTGTTGCGCGATCGCGGATATGAGCCAGGACAACCTCCTCGCCTTCCTCAAGGACGGGGAATGATGCGCATCCACCTCCGCAGTGTTGTCTTCACTTTCGTTCTACTCTTCGTACTCATTTCCGGTTGTGCCAGACGGGAAGCCCGCACCGCCGGGACACAGCCTCCGGCGACGGGCGGCACAGTCGCCGACGTGATGAACGTCGTCAAGCGCCCCGAACACGCCCCGAACTTTTCCTGGAAGGATAGCGCCGGAAAGACGATCGATTTTGACTCCTTCCACGGCAAGGTGACGTTTATTAACTTCTGGGCGACCTGGTGCGGTCCGTGCAAGAAGGAGCTCCCCGATCTTGTCGCTCTCAGCAGGGAACTTGCGAGCCGCGATGTCAGGTTCATCGGAGTTTCCACCGACCGGGGGCCGAACATCATTGAGGACGTCCGTTCTTTCGTCACCGAGCAGGGGATCCCCTACCCGATCGTCATCTCGAACGACGACCTGGAAGAAGCGTTCGGAAGTCCCCGCGCGATTCCCACCTCCTTCATCGTCGATGCCGACGGAAAGATTGCCAAGACAATCGTCGGCCTGCAGTCGAAAAAAGCTCTCACAGACGCGATCACTGCCGTCCTTAAATGACGGTCCTGTCTCTCCGGGATGGCGTTTCCGCGCACCTGACCTGTTCCTTCCCCCGCAGGGCTCTTTACCACTGATGGATCAAAAACGCACGGAGATATCTTCCGTCGGCGAGTTCGGATTGATCGAACGCATCCGGCAGCTGACTCAATCCCCCGGCGAAGGGGTGCGGCTGCGTGAACACCTGGTGCAGGGAATCGGAGACGACGCCGCGGTCTACCGCCCCACGCAGGGAACGGTCGAACTGATCACGATCGACACGTTTCTCGAGGGCGTTCACTTCGATCTTACCTATACGTCGTTCCGCCATCTCGGATGGAAGGCGGTCGCCGCGAGTCTCAGCGACATCGCCGCGATGGGCGGCCTCCCCCGGTATGTCCTTCTGACACTCTCACTCCCCGCGAAGATCTCCGTCGAGATGGTTGAGGAATTCTACGGCGGCGCTTCATTCGCCTGCAAAAAGTATTCCTGCCTGATCGTCGGCGGGGACACCTCCAGCTCACCCGCGAACCTGATGGTCTCTTCGACCGTGGTCGGCGAGGCGCCTGAGACCGCGCTCATCTATAGGAAGGGGGCGAAGGCCGGCGACTATGTCTGCGTCACCGGGCATCTCGGGGCGTCCATCGCGGGTTTGAAAGTCCTGCAGAGGGAGAAGAGCCGGTTCCTCGCCGCTCGCGACACCGGAACATTCCAACCCGACCTTGAGCCGTACAAAACGGTCATCGAAAAGCATCTCATGCCGAAACCCCGGTTCGATATCTCGAAAATCCTCACGTCGAGGGTCAAGGTTCATTCCATGATCGATATCAGCGACGGTCTCGCCTCGGAGATACACCATCTCTGCGCGGCCGGCGGTGTGGGCGCATCTGTCTACGAGCACAATTTGCCGATCGATTCGGTCACGCAACGGATCGCGGAGGAGTTTTCGGCTCCTGTCACGGATTACGCTCTCTACGGCGGTGAGGAGTACGAATTACTCTTCACGATCGACGAAGAAGAGTATAAGAAACTTGAGATTTTGACGAACGACGTTTCGATCATCGGAAGGATTACGAAGGCTGGGGACGGAATCGTCGTCGTACGGGAGCAGGGGGAGAGCGAGCCCCTCCGGGCCGCCGGCTGGAACCACTTTCCGAAGTAGAGATCCAAACAAATATTCCGCTCCTCTCCGGCAACGCATGAAAAATATCGGCGATTTCCTCGGACTCCGCCGGAACATCCTTGTGATGCTTGCCGGAGTCTTCGCGCTTGGTCTCGGCGAGGAATTGTGGTCGCGCTTCATGCCAAAATATCTGGAGACCCTCGGTGCCGGGATCGGGATCGTCGGCGTGTTTGGAACCGTGAGAGATCTGCTGGACGCTCTCTATCAATATCCGGGAGGATGGCTCGCGGACCGGCTCGGACACCGCCGGTCGTTGATGGTCTTCGCGCTTCTCGCCGGAGCGGGATACGGCATTCTCATGCTGAGCCAGGGTTGGGGGTTGATCCTTGTCGGAATGGTTTTCATCATGGCCTGGGGGAGTTCCGCCCAGCCCGCGATCTTCGCCGTCATCGGGGATAATCTCCCGGCAACCCGCCGTTCGATCGGATTTGGAGTCCAATCGATCCTGAAACGCATCCCGGTCGTGGTCGCTCCGGTCCTCGGAGGGTGGTGTATCGTGCGCTTTGGCCTCGGAACCGGGATGAAGCTCGGGTTTGCAATTTCGCTCGTTCTTGCCGGCGTCGCCGTTCTCATCATCCATCTCTATTATAGAGACGCCCCCGCCACACCCCCCGGCAGCACTTCACCCATGCAGGTCTGGCGGGGATTCGACTCCCGTCTGAAACGATTGCTCGTCGCCGATTGTTTTGCCCGGTGGGCCGAAGGGATTCCGGATGTCTTCATCGTCCTCTACGCCATCAATGTACTCCGGTACGACGCCCTGCAGTTCGGGACGTTCATCAGCATTCAGATGCTGACATCCATAGCGCTTTACATCCCGATTGCAAAGCTTTCGGACAGAAGAAACCGGTTTCCGTACGTGCTGCTCACATTCGTGTTCTTCGCGCTCTATCCCCTCTCGATTCTCGCCGCGGGCGGATACGTGTTCACGCTCCTCGCATTCGTGGTGGGCGGATTGAGGGAAATCGGCGAGCCGGCGAGGAAAGCGATGATCGTCGACTTCGCGACGCAGGGATCGCGGGGCCGTGTGGTGGGGTTGTACTATTTTCTGCGCGGCATGTGCGTGTTCCCCGCTTCCCTCGCGGGCGCATGGTTGTGGAACCTCAATCCCCGCCTCCCGTTCTTCGTTGCATTTCTCGCGGGAGGCTGCGGCGTACTTCTGTTCGCCGCCCTCAGCCGGTTCGCCCCGCCGCCGAAGATCGAAATGCAGGAGAGTCTCACGTAAGAGAGATCGGCTTCTCATGAGAACAGAGAAAGGAACATCCGCATGAAATGGCTTTGTCTTATTGTAACCGCAGCATGTATCCATTATTGTGTCGCTCTCTCACAATCGCCCGACTGGGGAAAGGTGGAGCAGATTTTCGGCCGGAAGGGATCCGTCTCCGGCAGTATCCTCAAAGTAACGTTTCCGCGATCCGACCTGCACGTGAAGATCGGAGAGGTCGCGGTCGAACCCGGCCTGGCTCTTACCTCCTGGGTTGGGTTCAGCCCGATGGAAGGCGCAACAATGATGATGGGCGATCTTGTCCTCCTGGAATCCGAAGTCAAGCCGTCCATGGATGCATTAGTCGCACACGGGTTGGAGGTGACCGCCCTCCACAACCACGTTCTCGCCGAGCAGCCTCCCGTCATGTACATGCATTTCGGCGGGATGGGTGATCCGGTAACACTCGCCGAAGCCATCAAGGATGTCCTCACGAAAACCGGCACTCCCACGGGCCCACCCCCTCTCCGCCCCGAACCCTTGAGCATCCCCGAATGGCCCGGTGTGGATTCGATCATCGGCTATAAGGGGAATCGCAACGGCAGATTGCTCCAGTTCGGAATCCCCCGCGGAGATACCATCATCGAAAACGGGATGGTGATTTCCCCCGCGATGGGAATGGCCATCGCGATCAACATTCAGAGCCTGGGAACGACCGCTGCGACGACGGGAGATTTCGTGTTAACTGCCGGTGAAGTAAATCCGGTTCTGAAGGCCCTCACCGCTCATGGAATTGCGGTGACGGCGTTACATAGTCACATGCTTGATGAATCCCCGCGGCTATTGTTCATGCATTTTTGGGGAGTCGACGATCCCAGGAATCTTGCGAGGGGATTGAGAGCCGCGCTTGACAAGGTGAATCTGGCGCGGAAGAGATGAGGCGGGGAGGGCCGGTCACATCGCCGGTCCGGGCGTTGGCGTTCTTATCGGTGGGAGATCAGGGAGCGAGCCTCCGAATGCTCCACGACCCGTCCTGTTCCAGCAAATACTCGATACGATCATGAAGCCGGGCGTCCCTCCCCTCCCAGAACTCGATTCTCGACGGGCTCAGCCGGTACCCTCCCCAGTGCGGCGGACGCGGAACCGGGGTATCGCGGTAGCGGCGGTCAAATTCTTGAAAGGCTTTCTCGAGCGTCTCCCGATCGGGGATGACCTTACTCTGCGGCGAAGCAAGGGCGCCGACCTGGCTTTCGCGCGGTCTCGACGCAAAGTACTCGTTCGACTCCTCTGCCGTTACCATGGTGAGGGAGCCTTCAATCCGGACCTGGCGGTGGAGTTCCCGCCAGAAGAAGACGAGCGCTCCGAGGGGGTTTCTCTCCAGCTCTTCGCCTTTCCGGCTGGAATAGTTTGTGTAGAAAACGAATCCCCGGTCGTCGACCTCCTTGAGCAACACGATACGGACGGCGGGCTTTCCATCGGGTGTCGCCGTCGCAAAAGCCATCGCGTCGGCAAAGGATTCTTTCGAGCGAAGCGCGTCCGCGTACCATTCCTTGAACTGATTGATCGGATTGCGATCGATCGTCCGTTCATCCAAACCGTTTGTGTTCATTTCGCCTTTCATTGCGTTCATTCTCTGGCAATATACTGATTAATTGTGTATTTTTGAATAATGAAAAAATTTGGCTCGATCGTCTCCGTGATTGCTGCTCTCACGATCCTTCCGGTTCACAATGCGACTGCGCAATCAATACACCCGTCAGCCGTTGCCGGCGAAATAATCCAATTGCCGGGCGAGATCCCTCTCACGCCGGGCGTGATCAACCTCTGGGGGGTCGAGATCCTGCATCGTGATACGGCTCTGGCGGTCGGAGACGCTGGTGTGATCAAAAAGAGCGAGGACGGCGGCTACACCTGGGAAACGCAGTATCAGGCGGGCGGCACCTCGAACATCCTCCTTGCGGTTTCGTATGTGGACAGCCTCACAGCGACGGCGGTCGGCGCGAACGGCACCATACTGAAGACAATAGATGCCGGGGTGACCTGGACTCCCCAGACAAGCGGGACAAAGGACGCGCTGTTTGCGGTCTCGTTCGTCGATACTTCCACCGGGACAGCCGTCGGAGATCACGGGTTTATCTGTCATACCACCGACGGCGGCGCCACCTGGATCCAACAGGACAGCGGCAAAGCCTATCCGCTTCTCGGTGTCGCATTTACCGACGGGCTCAACGGAACGGCTGTCGGCGGCGGGGGAACGATCCTCCATACCACCGACGGCGGCGCCACCTGGCCAGGCCAATCGAGCGGAGTGCTGAATTATCTTTATGGCGTCTCCTTCAGCGACCCGAATCACGGAACCTCGGTCGGGACGATGGGAACAATTCTTCGCACCACAAACGGGGGAGCAATCTGGTCTCCCCAGACAAGCGGCACTCTGAGCTATTTTTATGCTGTCTCCTTCAGCGATGCAAATACCGGATTTGCGGTGGGCAGCGGCGGGATCATTAAGCGGACGACGGACGGTGGAAACGATTGGACGATCATTCCGAGCGGCACTGGACAGAATCTCTATGCGGTTTCGTTTACGGACACGAACCGGGCAATAGCGGTAGGCGGGAACGGTACCATCGTTCTCCTGACCGATACAGGCCGGGTTGTAACGGGAGTAAAGGGCCCGGCGGCGGATCTGCCCGGGCGCTTCGACCTCCGGCAGAATTTTCCCAATCCGTTTAACCCCCTGACTACGATCACCTTTGAGATAGGAGCGGGCAGCAATGTCACCCTCAAGGTGTACGATCTCCTGGGGAGGGAAATCGCAACGCTCGTGGATGGAGAGATGAGCCCCGGGAGTTACACCAGGACTTTCGACGGAAGCAACCTGGCAAGCGGCGTCTATTATTACAGGCTCAATGCGGCCGGCAACCCGGCCGGCCCGAATTCTTCCCTGACCAGAAAATTCCTATTGCTCAAGTGACCTGCTATGACTCCCATTAAAGGATCTTCACCCCCGGAGGTAGGCGCCGAGCACATCGCTCATTGCCGCAAGATCCTCCTGAAGGAATTCCTCCCGAGGGTCCGGGTCTGTCTCGAAGCGCTCGATGAACCCGACGTCTGGTGGCGGGCCCATGAGACGGACAACAGCATCGGCAATCTTATCCTTCATCTCTCGGGAAATATCCGGCAATGGATCGTTTCGGGATTAGGAGGGGAAACCTACGCGCGCGATCGTCCCGGAGAATTCTCGGAACGCGGACCGATCCCGAAAGCGGAACTGCTGCAACGAATCGAAGCGACGCTCAACGATGCGGACCGGGTGCTGATGGAATTTGATCTCTCCCGGCTCCTGGAGGTGAGACACTTTCAGAAATGGGACCACACCTGTCTCTACGCCATCTCGCACATCGTGGAGCATTTCGCGGAGCACCTGGGGCAGATTATTTATATTACGAAATTGCGGACCGGGAAGGACCTGAAGTTTTTCAATCTCTGAGGGGGGCCCCGGGAGCCCGTACTACAACAGATCCTTTCGGAGGCTCTCGATTTCCGGCTTCGTGAGCGCCCGATGTTCACCCGGGCGCAGACCTCCGATTTCAAGCCGTCCGATGCGTATGCGCACAAGGCGGAGAGTAGGATGTCCCACTGCCGCGGTCATTTTCCTCACCTGGCGGTTTCTCCCCTCCCTCAATGTAATCTGAATCCATGTGACCGGTATGTTCTTGCGATATCGGATCGGCGTGGAGCGGGGGGCGATCGGGGGTTCCGCTCCGAGCTTTTTGACTTCCGCCGGAAGAGTCTTCCGGCCCTCGAGTGTCACGCCTTTGGCCAACCGGGCGAGCGCATCGGGAGAAGGCAAACCTTCGATCTGGACGAGGTACGTGCGCGGATGCCTGAACTTCGGGTCGAGGAGCTTGTGTTTGAGCCGGCCGTCGTTCGTAAGGAGTATGAGCCCCTCGCTGTCGGCATCGAGCCGCCCGGCCGGGTAGACGTCCGTGGGAAACGGCCCGTACCAGGCAAGCGTCTCTCTGTCGTCGTTTCCTGTGAACTGGCACAGAGTGCCGTAGGGTTTGTTGAGGAGTATGTAATGAAATTCGTTCAATAAGCGCTTTTGGACGCGATGCAAGACCTCATATCGGGTTCCTACCAATGTGCATATTGCGGAGAAGAAAACGAAATTTCTGTCGATCCTTCCGGCGGACCCAGGCAGTCGTATACTGAGGATTGCTCGGTCTGCTGCCGGCCGAATGTGATCCACATTACAATTTCCGGGGGAGAAAATATCTCAATCCGTGCCGAACAGGAGGGATAAATCCCTCACCTGGGCCGATTGCCCCTTCCGCGCCTCCCTACCCGGTGACCTCCCCCACAACCCGTGACCATACGCACAGTCTCCTCCTTGCTTTGTTATTTAATTAGCGGAGTGATTTTAATTCAGGAGATCAGTGCATGAAACGTCGATATCAGCTCCAGGTGCTTACCCGCGAACAGCGGTTGTATATGGAGTGCGTACTCCTCCACGAGATGGAGAAGCAATCCTGGTACGGAATCGTGTTTCTTGAATTGTGGAAATCCGAAAGTTTCATCTGCATCCACTGAACCGAAGGGCCGCCCATGAAACATTGGACACTTGCTGCTTTTCTTACCGGACTTCTTCTCGTTCCACTGTTTCTGCGCCGTCTGAAACACCACGCGGCGATTGAGACCCTGAGCTCGGATCAGCGGTACACCATCGACGATTTTATCTCGGATCAGGAAAGTTTGATTTAACGCCATTTTCTTGGGGGCGACTGGGGGCGGCTCAGGCCGCCCTTTTTTATTTTCCCCCGGAAGTAACCCCCTCTGACCTCCTTCCCCTCGGGTTGCATCGGAGCACCTTCCTCTGTATATTTTGCCATCAAGATTCAGTGAGAGGGAGTAATCATGTCCAAAGGCCGGATGGAGGCGTTCAGCGATGGAGTCATCGCCATCATCATTACCATCATGGTCCTTGAATTCAAAGTGCCCCAGGATGCGACTCTTTCCGTGCTCCGCCCCCTGATACCTCCCTTTCTCTGCTATGCCTTCAGCTTTCTTTTCCTCGGGATCTATTGGAACAACCACCATCATATGCTCCAGGCGGTCAAGCACGTCAACGGCCGCGTTCTCTGGGCTAATGCGCACCTTCTGTTCTGGCTATCGCTGACTCCGTTCGTGACCGCGTGGATGGGTGAAAATAGCTTTGCACCCTGGCCCGTCGCATTGTATGGCGTCGTCCTTCTCTGTGCGGCCGTGGCCTACTTCATCCTGGCAAAAACTCTGGTTCATCTGCACGGCCGCGAGTCCGTCCTGGCGACTGCTCTCGGCAGCGACTTTAAAGGGAAGATCTCGATTCTGTTTTATGCGGCCGGAATCGTGCTCACTTTCGTGAACGCGTGGTTCGGGTTCGCATTGTACTCCCTGGTTTCGATTATGTGGCTGATCCCGGACAGGAGGATCGAAAAAAACCTGGTCGATTGACCCCCGGACACCCCCGCGACCTGAAGGTCGCGGCTACCGGTCACTCGGGCCTGGTAGCCGCAGCCTTGAGGCTGCGTTTTTTTGGCTCGGCCGTTGGAATTCAGCCGCCGCCCGCGACCCTATTCCGTTGATATTCGTCCGAAATCTCTCTATCTTTCCGCACGTTCATGAAAACGATCAAGCCACGAGCGTTGCGACGGGGGGATGTCATCGGCATTTGTTCGCCGGCAAGCGCCCCTGCTACTGACGACGCCCTCGCGCGCGGGATACGATACCTTGAAGGCAACGGCTACCGCGTCGAACTGGGAAAGAACGTTTCCCTCAAGCGCGGCTATCTCGCGGGAACCGACACACAACGGGCCGCGGATGTAAACGAGCTCTTCGGAAACAGGAAGGTCAAGGCGATTATAGCGGCGCGGGGCGGGTATGGCTCGCAACGCATCCTGCCATACCTGGAATACCGCCTCATCAGAAAACATCCCAAGATTTTTGTCGGGTACAGCGATCTCACCGCACTGCAACTTGCCCTCCTGACCCGAACCGGCCTCCTCACGTTTTCAGGACCCATGGTGGCGTCGGAGCTCTCATCAGGATTCCGCGGAGATTCCGAAGATTGGTTTTGGCGCTGTCTGACTTCCGCGAAACGGCTTCCGTCGATTCGCACCGGGAAGGCGGGCAAACCCGGGAGGGGCGGTCGCACGACGGGCGAAGGCCGCTTGATCGGCGGCAATCTGACCATGGTAGCTGCGTCGGTCGGGACCCCCTACTTTCCGGATATCTCCCCCTCTCTTCTTCTCCTCGAAGAAATCGATGAGCGCCCCTACCGGGTCGACCGGATGTTGCGTCAGATCCGTCTCGCCGGGATTCTTTCGAAGGTAAAAGGGATCGTGCTCGGCGGGTTCACCGGCTGCAAGCCGGACCCGGGGAAGCCGTCCCTCACCCTGCAGCAGATTTTCGACGAAACCTTCGGCGAGAGCGGATGTCCGGTGGTCCGGGGATTACGGTACGGGCACGTGAAAAACTTCCTCACGATGCCCGTCGGGATCCGGGTCAGGGCGGACGCAGGGAGGGGCAGAATCGTGTTCTTAGAATCTGCGGTTTCGTAAATTTTTGTGATCCTCCTCTCAGGATTGATTGACTCTTCAGGGGAATATCGTTAAATTGTCCAAAAATCGGCAGAGAGTCGGACGTTGACCGGGAAGTTACGCATTGCAGTTTTTGCATCGGGAAGAGGATCGAATTTGAAGGCAATTCTGGACGCAATCGACTCGGGATTCATTCCGGATGCCCAAATTGCGCTCGTAATCAGCAACAACTCGGATTCCGGCGCTCTCCAAATCGCCCGGTCACGTTCCATAGCCGGCCTCCACCTCAGCCGAAAGCAGTTCGACTCCGACGATTCGTTCGTTCGAACGCTCCTCTCCCGGCTCGAGGAGCACCGGGTCAATTTCATCGTCCTTGCCGGCTACATGAAAAGGATTCCCGCCGCGATCGTCCAGGCCTTCCGGGACCGCATCATCAACATTCACCCCGCCCTTCTTCCCTCATTCGGAGGACCCGGCATGTACGGGCGGTTCGTGCACGAAGCGGTGATCAGAAGCGGGGTAAGCTTCTCGGGTGCCACGGTGCACGTCGTCGACGAAGAATACGACCGCGGGAGAATCATCTTGCAGCGATCGATCTCCCTCGATCCTGGCGAAACCCCCGACACGCTCGCCGCGAAGATCTCGTCGATCGAGCATGAACTCTATCCCGAAGCGATCCGGTTGATTGCCGAGGGGAAGGTCATCATCGGAAAAGGACACGCCCTGACCGAAAGCGAAGCATGAATCTTGTCCAGATCAAACGCGCGCTCATCAGCGTTTCGGACAAGAGCGGCATCGTTGAATTAGCCTCGAGCCTGAGCCGCCGCGGGGTCGAAATCATCTCCACTGGGGGGACTCTGAAAACCCTCCGGGATGCCGGGATCCCGGCGCGGTCCGTCTCTGAGGTCACCGGTTTCCCCGAGATTCTGGACGGCCGGGTGAAAACCCTTCACCCCGCCATCCATGCCGCCCTTCTTGCGGTCACCGAAAATCCGGCCCATCAGGAGCAACTCGCGGAGCTCGACATCACACCGATCGATCTCGTCGTCGTCAACCTCTACCCTTTCGAGAAAACTGTCGCCCATAACGGCATCTCGCTCGATCAGGCGATCGAGCAGATCGATATCGGCGGCCCGACGATATTGCGCGCGGCTGCGAAGAATTTCAAGTATAAGGCCGCCCTCGTGAACCCGGCCCGGTACGGAGAACTCATCGCGGAGATGGAAAAAAACGACGGCGCGCTCCCTGAAACACTCCGGTTCGAACTGGCCCGGGAAGTTTTCAGGCATACCGCCCGGTACGATAGCGTGATCGCCGAATACCTCGGCCACCGCACCGGCGGAGCGGGCGAGAATACGCTCCCCGAGCTTCTTTCCATGGTCCTCCCCAAATCCGAAGAGTTGCGGTACGGAGAAAACCCTCACCAAGCCGCCGCACTCTATGGAGAGTTCAGGAATTTCTTCCGGCAGCTTCACGGGAAAGAGCTTTCCTACAATAATATCGTCGATATCGAGGCGGCTGCACGGCTGACTGAAGAGTTCTCCGAGCCCACCGTCGCGATCATCAAGCACACGAATCCCTGCGGCGCGGGCTCGGGCGAAAACCTCGCCGCGGCGTACGAGAAAGCCCTTGCGACCGACTCAAAATCGGCGTTTGGGGGAATCGTCGCCGTCAACAAGCCGCTCGACATGGCGACCGCTCTCCTGATCGACAAAGTCTTCACGGAAGTGATTGTCGCGCCCGACTTTCCCGCCGACGTTCTCGAGGTATTAAAGAAAAAGCGGGACCGGCGTTTGATCCGGCAAACGGGGAAGCTCGGATCCGGGAAGGAATGGATGATCAGGAGCGTCGCCGGTGGAGTGCTTGTGCAGACATCCGACGACATGACGCTTGCGCCCGAAAAGTTGAAGGTTGTCACGAAACGCGCGCCGACACCGGATGAGGAGAGCGGATTGCAATTCGCCTGGCGCGTCGCAAAGCACGTGAAGTCGAACGCCATCGTCTACGCCCGGAAGGACCGGACACTCGGTATCGGAGCGGGTCAGATGTCGCGCTTCGATTCCTCGCGCCTTGCCGCCATGAAGGCGGGCGAGGCCGGCCTCGACCTCCGGAACAGCTCCGTCGCATCCGACGCCTTTTTCCCCTTTGCAGACGGGTTGATCGAAGCGGTCAAGGCGGGCGCCACGGCCGTGATTCAGCCCGGAGGCTCGGTTCGCGACGAGGAGGTCATCTCGGCCGCGGACGCGAACGGGATCGCGATGCTCTTCACCGGGATCAGGCACTTCAAACATTAATATCATTCATTCAACATTTGAGGCACAATGAGCCTTCTTTCACTCTTCTCGGCTGATCTGGCGATCGATCTCGGCACGGCGAACACCCTTATCCATATGAAGGGCAAGGGGATCGTTCTCAACGAGCCTTCGATCGTGGCGTTCGACCGGAACACGAAAAAGATCGTCGCCATCGGCAACGAGGCCCGCGAGATGCTGGGCAGGACGCATCGCGACATCCGGACGATCCGTCCCATGAAAGACGGGGTCATCGCCGATTTCGAGATCGCGGAAGGGATGCTGCGCGAGTTCATCAAAAAGATCCACTCGAACTGGCTCCCCAGCCGGCGGATTGTCGTTTGCGTGCCGAGCGGTGTCACGGAGGTTGAGAAGCGCGCGGTGCGCGATTCCGCAGAGCATGCCGGCGCGAAGGAGGTCCATCTCATCGCGGAACCGATGGCCGCCGCCATCGGGATCGGCCTCGACGTCGACGCCCCCGCGGGGAACATGATCGTCGATATCGGCGGAGGAACGACGGAGATCGCAGTCATCGCCCTCTCCGGCATCGTGAACGAGGAATCGATCCGCATCGCCGGCGACGAGATGAACAATGCGATCATCCAGTTTTTCAAAAAGAACCATAACATCCTCATCGGCGAACGGACCGCGGAAGCGATCAAGTGCGAAGTCGGCTCGGCGATGCCGCTCAAGGAGGAGATTACCATCCAGGTGAAAGGTCGCGACCTGGTCAACGGCATACCGAAAACCACCGAGGCGAGCTCCGTTGAAATCCGTGAATCGCTGAACGAATCGGTCCAGCAGATCGTCGACGCCGTGAAGCTGACGCTCGAGCGAACGCCTCCGGAACTCTCCGCGGATATCCTCGACCGGGGGATCATGCTCTCGGGCGGGGGAGCGCTCCTGAAGCAGCTCGACGAACGCCTCCGGCTTGAGACGAGCCTGCCGGTCTATGTCGCCGACGATCCGTTGACGGCCGTCGTGCGCGGCACCGGGAAGGTGCTCGAACATCTGAGCCACTACTCCAAGGTCCTCATGAAGAGCAGGAGATATTGATTCCACCCATCCGGTGGTAACCTGCGCATGGACCGACTCATCAACATAGTCCTCTATTTCAAAGAGTACGTCGTCCTCGCTCTCCTTATCATCATTTCAATCGTTCTCCTCAGTTTCAACGACAACACCCAGATCCGCGCGATCCGCTCCTACACGGTCGGAGCGATCGGGTTCCTCCAGAATGCGCTGACGATCATTCCGAATGTCGTCGAGCTGAAGCGGGAGAACGAAGTACTGCGGCAACTCAACGTGAATCTCTCCAACGAGGTGAGCCTGCTTCGCGAGGCCCGTCTTGAGAATCTGAAACTCCGCGGCCTGGCGGGGCTGAAACAGCACAGCCCCTTCAAGCTCGTGGCCGGCAACGTGGTCGGGAAGAGCCTGCTCCTGATGCGAAACACGATCACCCTCGATATCGGCGAGGCCGAGGGCGTCAAGACCGACATGGCGGTCATCTCCGAGTCGGGGCTCGTCGGAAAGATCATCGCGACCAGCGAAAAATATTCGATCGCACAGCTTGTGCTGAACAAGGATTTCCGCGCAAGCGCAAAGATCCAGCGGACCCGGATCGACGGGATCCTCGCATGGGACGGCGGGGAGGTCCTTCATCTGAAAAACGTATCCAAGACCCAGGACGTGAAAGAGGGCGATCTCGTCATCACCTCGGAGTACTCGAGCGTCTTCCCGAGCGAGGTGAAAATCGGAATCGTCTCCAGGCTCTCGGAAAAGCCGGGAAGCCTGTTCAAGGAGGTCGAGGTGACTTCGACCGTCGATTTCCCGTCGCTGGAACAGGTGTTCGTCGTGGCCGCCGCGCAGGATCCGGAACGCAAGGACCTCGAGAAGAAGGCGACGCGGACCAAATGATCTTCCGCTACATCCGATACGGCCTGATCTCGGTCGTCCTCATCCTCCTTCAGACGAAGGCGATGCGGCTCCTGTCCGTCGAAGGAATCTCGCCCGACATCCTGACAATCTGGGTCGTCTACATCGCCCTCAAGGAGGGACAGCTCCCCGCCACAATTTGGGGATTCGCAATCGGGCTGGTCTTCGATCTTGCCACCGGAAGTTTCGTCGGCCTTTCCGCGCTGACGAAAACGATCGCGGGGTTCAGCTCGGGATACTTTTATAACGAGAACAAGACGACAACCACTCTCGCGAGTTATCGTTTCCTGCTGATCGTCCTCCTTGTGTCCGTCCTTCAGAATACCTTCTACTTTATCATTTATGCCCAGGGGAGCGAGATCGGCCTCCTGCGCGCGGTGCTTCAGGTGGGCCTCGCGACGGCGTTCTACACCACGACCTGGACCCTCCTCCCGATGTTCGCTTTTGCGCGAAAGGCCTTGAGGTAGCATGGAAGCATTCGAACCGTCCCAGCGGTCAAACCAGTTTTTCATTCTCGTGGGAGTCCTCTTCCTGCTGCTCCTCGGAAGGCTGGTCCAGCTGCAGTTGTTGTATTCGGATGTGTACGGAAAAAAATCGGAGGAGAACAGCATCCGCCCGATCGCCCATGATCCGATCCGCGGATTCATGTTCGATCGAAACGCCCGGCTGCTGGTCGACAACCGTCCCTCCTATTCCGTGACAATCACCCCCTCGGAATTCCGGCAGAGCGCAATACCGTTGCTCTCCCGGATCCTGGCCGTCGATTCCGAATTCATCATGGAACGCGTGCAAAAAGGAAGGATGTACAACCGGTTCGCACCGGCGAAGATCAAGCGCGACATCGATTTTCCCACACTATCCGCCATTGAAGAAAACAGGGACAAGCTACCCGGCGTGGATTACCAGATCGAATCGAAGCGGTACTATCCCACCGGCGCGAAGGCGGCTCACCTGTTCGGCTACACGAAGGAGATCACCGACCAGCAACTCACGACGAGGGGAGAAGAATATCATCCCGGCGACCTGGTCGGAGCGACCGGACTGGAAGCGGCATACGAAGAGTTCCTGCGAGGGCAGAAAGGGTACGAATTCATCACGGTCAATGCAAAGGGGCAGATGCTCGGCCCCTACAACGACGGAAGAAACGATATCGCGGCGCAGGAAGGAAACGATCTCTTTCTCGCGATCGACGGCTCCGTTCAGGCGCTCGCGGAGTCGCTCCTGGCGAACAGGCGCGGGGCGGTGGTTGCGATCGACCCGGATGACGGCGGAGTGATCGCGCTCGTCAGCAAGCCCGACTATGACCTCAACTCCTTCGGGGGAGTGACGCCGCCGGACGTCTGGAACGCCCTCAACACCGATTCCACCAAACCGCTCTTCAACCGGGCTACGATGACGCGCTACCCTCCCGGATCGACGTTCAAAATGGTTCTTGCCGCCGCGGCAATTGAAGGCAACGTGGTCGACCCCGCCTCGAGGATTTTCTGCACGGGCGGATTCCGCTTCGGCACCAGGGTCTTCAAGGACCACGGGACCCACGGCTCCACCAACATGATGGAGGCGATCCAGCGGTCGTGCAATGTGTATTTCTACCAGGTCATGCTCAAAGTCGGATTTGAAGCATGGACCCATTACGGCGAGGAATTCGGCTTCGGGTCCCCCACCGGCATCGACATCCTGGAAGAGACTTCCGGCCTCCTCCCTTCAGGAGCATACTTCGACCGGATTTACGGTGAAGGACGCTGGACGCAGGGATATCTCGTCAGTCTCGCGATCGGGCAGGGTGAAGTCGGCGTCTCGCCTGTCCAGATGGCGGCGTATGCGGCGGCCCTCGGCAACATGGGATATTACCGCACTCCGCACGTCGTTCAGAGAATTCGCGACAAGGCGACCGGGGAGATGAGCGCGGTTCCGTTCGCCACCAGAAAGATCGAATTATCGGACCGGGCGTGGAAGGTGATCCGCGAGGGCATGTACAAGTGTGTCAGCGAAGAAGGCGGAACGGGCGCTGCCGCAAAAGTTGCCGGGGTTGCGGTCGCCGGCAAGACCGGCACCGCGCAGAACCCTCACGGTGCCGACCATGCCTGGTTTATCGGCTTTGCGCCCGTAGACCACCCCAAGATAGCGATTTGCGTCCTCGCGGAAAACGCGGGGTTCGGGGGAACGGTCGCCGCTCCGATCGCCGGGATGTGCATCGAGCAGTACCTCTACGGAAAGCTGATCCGGAATCTACCCAAGTCCCCGTCGCTGATGGCGGCGAAAAGCAGCGCCCGCGAGGCGGTCACGCACTAGAATGGAAACCTGGTTCAAGGAACATATCGATTATCAGACGATCGGGATCGTCGTCCTCCTCCTCCTGATCAGCATCGCGTCTGTGTACAGCGCGACCTACGACGCCGGCGCGTCGGTGTACTTTCACCGGCAGCTCATCTGGGCGCTGATGGGGTTTCTGATCATGTTCTCGATCATGCTGATCCCGTTCAGGGTGCTGCAATTCCTTTCCTACCCGCTCTACGGCATATCGCTTGCCATCCTGGTGGTTGTGCTCGTCATGGGAAAGGTCGTTGCCGGGTCGAAGAGCTGGTTCGGCGTGGGGGGATTCGGCCTGCAGCCCTCCGAGATCGTCAAAGTGACGACCATCCTCGCCCTCGCGTCGTACCTGTCCCAGAGGCACGTGAGCCTGCAGCGGCTGGGAGATGTCGTGGTCACGTTCGGTATCGTGCTCGTTCCCGTCGCGTTGATCCTCCTTCAACCCGATATGGGAACGGCGCTCATCTACCTCGGCGTGTTGCTGGTCGTCGTCTACTGGGCGGGCGCTTCGAATTTCATGATGCTGACCCTCCTTGCGCCAGTCGCATCCGCGATCGCCAGTCTCTTTGGAACCACCGCCTTCGTCTCGGTTCTCGTCTTGACGATCCTCGTACTCCTCTACCTGCGCGAGAACCGTCTCGCATCGGCGACGGTCTTCTCCGGCACGGTGCTGATCGGCGTCTCCGTTCAGTACGTGGTCGGGAAACTCCACCAATACCAGCAGAAACGGCTCATCACGTTCCTCAACCCCGACTCCGACCCCCTCGGATCGGGCTACAACGTGATCCAGTCCAAGATCGCGATCGGATCGGGCGGGTTGTTCGGAAAGGGATACCTGCAGGGATCCCAGACACAGCTGAATTTCCTCCCCGCGCAATGGACGGATTTTATTTATTGCGTGCCCGCCGAAGAGTTCGGATTTGTCGGAGCGTTTTTCATCCTCAGTCTTCTGATTCTCCTTCTCTTCCGGGGTGTGCGCACCGCGTCGATCGTCAAGAGCCGGTACGCGAGCATCGTCGCGATCGGAATCGTCGGCGCGCTCATGATACACATCCTGATCAATATCGGGATGGCGATGGGCGTGATGCCGGTGATCGGCGTCCCGCTCCCCTTCATGAGCTACGGCGGCTCGAATCTCCTCACGAACATGATCATGGCTGGTTTGCTCCTGAACATGTATACGAACAGAAAAGAGTACTAAGGCATGGCCAAACGCCCCCAACCGAAAGAACTCCCGGCAGACCGTCTCCGGTGGCACTGCAAGCCCTCGAGCATCCGGGTGAAGACCACCGACGACGCGACGCCGACGAAAGAGATTATCGGACAGGAACGCGCGCTGCGCGCCCTCAAGCTCGGCCTCGAGATGAAGTACCCCGGCTACAACGTGTTCGTCACCGGCTTTTCGGGCACCGGGAGGATGACGACCATCAAGCGCCTGCTCGCCGACTTCAAGGGGAAATCGGCGTCCCTCAGAGACCGCTGTTACGTGCACAACTTCAAGAATAACGATCAGCCGGTCCTCATTACGCTGAAAGCCGGGGAAGGTTCGAAGTTCCGGCAAACGATGACCGACCTCATCCAGGACCTTGCGAAGAACATCCCGGCCGCGTTCGAGCGGAAGCGCTATAAAGAGGAACGGAAGCGGATGATGGAACACTTCCAGGAAAGGCAACATAGCGTCCTGAGCGACTTTGAAAAGAAAGTAAAAGAAAAGGGGTTCGAGGTGGTGCAGGTGCAGGTCGGACCAGCGATGAGGCCCGACATCACACCCGTGGTCAACAGCCAGCCGGTGAGTTTTGACCAACTCGAAAATTTGATGACGCAGGGTCAGATCACCAAGGAACAGATCGAGCAGATGACGAAGGACCGCGGCGTTCTTGAGGGCCAGATGGAGCTGGTTCTTCGCGAGCTCCGGAACATCGAGCGCAAACTAAAAGAGTCTCTGAACGAGCTCTCCGAACGTTTCATACTTCCCCTGGTGAAGGAGAGTATCGACGAAATCAGGGAGGTCTATACCGACCAGAAAGTGCTCCAGTATCTGGAAGATGTGCAGCGCCATATCATGGAAGATCTCAACCGTTTCCGGCCCCAGGACGAACAGCCGGGCGCCATGATGGGATTGCCGGGAATGCCTCAGGAGCCCGATTCGTTTCTGGAATACCAGGTGAATGTCGTCGTGGATAATTCGGAGACCAAAGGGGTCCCGATCGTGATCGAGACCAACCCCAGGTTCAGGAATATTTTCGGCACGATCGAGCGGGAAGTCGACCGGAACGGAGTCTGGAGAACGGATTTCACTCTCATCAAGCCCGGATCGCTCCTGAAAGCCGACGGAGGGTATCTTGTCATCAACGCGCTCGACGCGCTCATCGAGCAGGGCGTCTGGCAGAACCTCAAACGGACGCTGAGGAACGGGCTGTTGGAGATTCAGCCTCTCGAGACCGGACTCTTCGGCGCGAGCTCCGCGTTCAAGCCCGAGCCCGTCGAGATCGACGTGAAAGTCGTGATGCTCGGCGACGCGTCGATCTACTTCCTTCTGTACGAGCAGGACGACGATTTCAAAAAGATCTTCAAGGTGCGGTCCGATTTTGACACCGAAATGCCCCAGATCCGCGACTCCATCGACCGGTATGTCTCGTTCATGAAGATGATCTGCGACGATGAGAAGCTCAAGCCGTTCGACCGGTCGGGGATCGCGGCGGTGATCGAACACGGCGTGCGTCTCGCCGGGCGACAAAACAAGATTTCGACGCGGTTTAATCTGATTGCCGACCTGATGCGCGAATCCAATTATTGGGCCGGGAAGGAAAACAAGACGCCGGTTACGCATGCGCACGTCCGGAAGGCAATCGAGGAGCGCGTCGAACGTATCAAGCTCGCCGAAGAAAAGATGCATGAGCTGATCATGGAAGGAATGATCATGATCGATTCTTCGGACTCGGTCGTCGGCCAGGTGAACGGCCTCACCATCTACGACATGCACGAGTACATGTTCGGGATTCCCTCCCGGATCACTGCCAAGACGTCGATCGGAAGACGCGGCATTATCAACATCGAACGCGAGTCCGGCCTGAGCGGCCCCTCCCACAGCAAGGGTGTGATGATCATTAGCGGATATCTGCACGGGATGTACGCCCAGCGTCGGCCCCTTACCATGAACGCGAGCATTACGTTCGAGCAATCGTACGGGGGAGTCGACGGAGACAGCGCCTCGTCGACCGAGATTTATGCGATCCTTTCGAGTCTCGCGGATGTTCCGCTCCGGCAGGATATCGCCGTCACCGGTTCGGTGAATCAAAAAGGGGAGATTCAGCCTATCGGCGGCGTGAACCAGAAAATTGAAGGCTTCTTTACGATCTGCAAGGCGCGCGGGCTGACGGGGAAGCAGGGCGTGATCATCCCGAAGCAGAACGAGAGGGATCTCATGTTGAGGCACGAGGTCGTCGACGCGGTCCGCCGCGGAAAGTTCCATGTCCATTCGATCAGCACCATCGACGAGGGCCTCGAAATCCTCACCGGACACCGGGCCGGCAGACAGCTTAAGGGGGGCTCGTTCGAAAAAGGCACCCTCCACGAAATTGTCGACCGGAAGCTCTCCGAGTTCTCGAGCCACTGGAACGCGATGAGGGACTGATCCGATGAAGGTTCTTAAGTTCGGAGGCTCCTCCCTTTCTACCCCCGAGCGGATGCGCGATGTCGCGCGCATCGTCCTTTCGGCTTCGAAGAAAGAGCGCGTCGCCGTAATCGTTTCCGCGTTTCAGGGAATCACGAACCAGTTGCTGGAATCGGCGCGCCTCGCCGCCGCCGGAAACCCGGCTCACCGGAGTGTTCTCCGGCAGATCGAGCACCGTCACCGCGACACGCTGAAGAAGTTGCGGGGCGGCCGCGTCGACCGGCGAACCTCGCAGATCCTGGACGGATGGTTCCGCGAACTCCGGGATCTTCTCCACGGAATCTATCTGCTACGCGATTGCCCCCCGAGGGCGTTCGACGTCGCGGGGAGTTTCGGCGAACGGATGTCCGCCCTCATCCTGGCTTCCTATCTGAACCGCACCCACCGCGCCGAGTTCGTCGATGCGCGCGGCCTTGTCGTGACGGACGATCAATTCACGCAGGCAAGTGTGATCTTCGACCGGACGAATGCCGCCATCCGGGCGCATTTCAAAAAGCTTCGGCCCAAGTCGGTCATTCCTGTCGTCACCGGATTCATCGGCTCGACGGAAGACGGCCGGACAACGACAATTGGGAGGAACGGCTCGGACTACTCCGCCGCAATCTTCGGGGCCGCACTCGGCGCATCGGTGATCGAGATATGGACCGACGTCGACGGAATCTACAGCGCCGATCCGGGCGTGGTCCCGACTGCGTTTGTCGTTCCGAACATCTCGTACGAAGAGGCGATGGAACTCTCCTACTTCGGGGCGAAGGTGCTTCATTCTGCGACGATCGGCCCCGCAGTGGCCAAAAATATACCGATCCTGATCAAAAATACCATGAATCCCGCCGCGCCGGGAAGCTTCGTCACCAAGCGTCCAAAAGAAGACGACCGCGTGGCAAAGGGAATCACCTCCGTCGACGGCATCAGCCTCATGACCCTCCGGGGAATCAGCATGGTCGGCGTTCCCGGAACGGCGGAGCGCCTCTTCCGCGCGCTCGCGTCGCACCAAGTGAACGTCATCCTGATCTCCCAGGCGTCGTCCGAACATACGATCTGTTTCGCCATCAAAGCCTCGGACGGCGCGACCGCATCGAGGGCGATCGCCCACGAGTTCCGGTACGAGTTCCAGCATTCGCTCACATCGCTGGATCATAAGAAGGGACAAACGATCGTCGCGATCATCGGGGACGGAATGAAGGGCGTTCCCGGAATTTCCGGCAAGGTCTTCCAGTCGCTCGGCCAGAACAATATCAACATCAATGCGATCGCCCAGGGAGCGTCCGAGCGCAACATTTCCTTCGTGATCGACTCCGTTCAGGGCGTCAGGGCCGTCAACGTCATTCATCAGGCGTTCTTCGAGAAGCGGAAACAGCTTTCGCTCTTTGTGGTCGGCGTCGGAAACATCGGCAGCGCGCTTCTTCGCCAGGTCCGGCAGCAGCGGCCATTTTTGCTCAAGAAGGGTTTTGACCTCCGCGTCTGCGGTATCGCCAATAGCAGGCACCTCCTCCTGAAACAGAATGGCCTCGATCTCGAGCGCTGGGAAGAGGCGCTCCAGCGGGCGAAGGAGCGGTTCGACCCTCTCGATGCCGCCCAACGGATCGCGGATCTGGAAATGGTCAACGTCGCGCTTGTCGATTGCACCGCGAGTTCCGACCTCGTGGATGCGTACCCCGATTTTGTCCGGGCGAACATGCATGTCATCACGCCGAACAAGAAAGCGAACGTCCTCCCCTGGAAGCAATACACGACGCTTGTAGATCTCCTGCAGCAGAGGCAGAAGCATTTTCTTTATGAAGCAAATGTCGGCGCGGGATTGCCGGTCATCTCGACCTTGCAGGATCTGGTGGCGAGCGGAGATACGATCGTCAGGATCGACGGCATTTTATCAGGGACGCTCAGCTATTTGTTTAATACGTACGACGGAAGCGGCTCCTTCAGCGCGCTTGTCCGCAAGGCACTCGAACGGGGATTCACCGAACCCGATCCGCGCGAGGACCTCTCGGGAAAAGACGTCGCCCGAAAACTCCTCATCCTCGCCCGCCAGCTCGGATTCAAGGTGGAACTCAAGGAGATCCAGGTCGAAAATCTTGTGCCGCCACCGCTACGCAAGGGCTCGTTCTCTGAAAAGTTTTTCGAACGGTACACCCGGTTCGACCGGCTCCTCGAGCGCCGCGTGAAGCGAGCGAAGGCGAACGGCGCGGTCGTGCGCTACGTCGGAACACTGGAAGGCGGAATCGCCAGCGCCGGCCTCAAGGAGATCCCGGCTCATCATCCCCTCGCCGCCACCAAGGGGAGCGACAACGTCATCGCCTTCACGACGCACCGATACTCCCAGACCCCCCTCGTGGTTCAGGGCCCCGGGGCCGGCGCAGACGTCACCGCGATGGGCGTGTTCTCGGATATCCTGAAGCTGTTGCATTACTTACCTTACTAATTTGGGTCGTCATCCCTTCTCGATGTGTCATCCTGAGAGAGCGAAGCGAACGAAGGATCTCCCCCGCTCGTCATCCCGACATGCTTTTGGTCGGGATCTTAATTCTCTTCACCGACAAATGATTACGCATGCACCCTAAATCCATCAGAGCCTTCGCCCCGGCCTCCATCTCAAACCTTGGACCCGGCTACGACGTCCTCGGCCTTGCCATCGACAGGCCGGGTGACTTCGTCACTGCAAAACGGCGTAAGGAACCCGGCCTCAAGTTCTCCGTAAAGACCGAGCAGCCCGGCATACCATTGGATCCAGGAAAAAACGTCGCCGCATATGTTTCCTCCCTCCTTCTCGACGAAGCGAAACCCCCGTTTGGAATCGATCTTGTTTTGGACAAGAAAATGCCGGTAGGCTCCGGCCTCGGCAGTTCCGCGGCGAGCAGCGCGGCGGCGGTTTTCGCCGTGAACAAACTTCTTCCGAAACCGCTCGAAAAGTACGGACTGCTTCGATTCGTTGTCGAGGGAGAGCGAATGGCTGCCGGATCACCCCACGCCGACAATGCCGCACCCTCCCTTCTGGGCGGCCTCTGGCTGATCAGAAGTTATGATCCGCTCGACGCCGTCTCGATCCCTATCAGGAATTCAATCGTATGGGTGGTCGTTCATCCCCACCTTATGGTGAAGACGCGCGACGCGCGAAATATCCTCCCTGAATCTGTCAGCCTGCGTAAGGCCGTCCGCCAATGGGGAAATGTCAGCGGACTCACCGCCGGGTTGATTGCCGGCAATCTCGATCTCGTCGGAACATGCATCGAGGACGTGATTGTTGAGCCGGCCCGCGCTCGCCTGATCCGGGGATTCGGCGATGTCAAGACCGCGGCCTTGAAAGCCGGGGCGTTCGGTTGTTCGATTTCCGGTTCCGGACCTTCGATCTTTGCCGTCGCTCCTTCCATGACGGCGGCGAAGAAGATCGGCCTCGCAATGGCCTCCGCCTTCCGGCGCTCGGCGCATGTTCGCAGTGAGGTGTACATCTCGAAAGTAAATCTTGCCGGGACCAAAGCGATCTGGATGAAGTGATTGCACGCGACGCGGGGGCGATACAAGACGTAATCTTCATACGATCCCCGTTCTGAGCGAATCCTTATGAAATTCCAAAGCGTTAGGAAGAAAAGCCCGCCTGTAAGTTTTCGCGACTCCCTTTTTCGCGGGATCGCACCCGACGGCGGACTCTATGTCCCGGAATCGATCCCCTTTCTCCCCAGGACGTTGCTCGATCGGATCGCCGACGAGTCTCTCCACTCCGTCGGCGAAAAGGTCCTTACCCCGTATATCGACGACATCCCTCCGGCGAATCTCCGTACTATAGTAAGCAAGGCCCTGAATTTCCCGATTCCACTCGTGCAGCTTCAGGACGGGATTTATCTCCTCGAGCTTTTCCATGGCCCGACACTCGCATTCAAGGATGTCGGCGCGCGGTTCATGGCAAACGCGTCATCGTACTTCCTCTCCCAGGAAAAGAAAGAACTGACGATCCTCGTCGCGACCTCCGGCGACACCGGAAGCGCGGTGGCGCATGGTTTCCACAACGTCCCTCACGTCACAGTATACATCCTTTACCCTTCGGGCCAGATCAGTAAACTGCAAGAGCAGCAGATGACAACCCTTGGCGGGAATATCCGGGCGCTTGAAGTCAAGGGGACCTTCGACGACTGCCAGGCCCTCGTCAAGCAAGCCCTTGTGGATGAGGATCTGCTCGCAGCTCACGGACTTACAACTGCGAACTCGATGAACATGGGGCGCCTTCTGCCACAGATCGTTTACTATGTCTCGGCTCTCAGCCAGCTTGCACAGAATCAGCATGGTTCCGCCGCGAGACCGACGCTCGTCGTACCTAGTGGAAATTTTGGAAACCTCACCGCGGCTGCCTATGCGAAACGGATGGGCGCTCCAATCGGTAAACTTGTCGCTGCCACAAATGCGAATGACGTTGTTCCAAAGTATCTGCAGAGCGGAGTCTTTACTCCAAAGCCCTCACTGCGTACACTCTCGAACGCGATGGATGTCGGCAACCCAAGCAACTTCGCGAGACTTCAGAATCTCTATGACGATAACATCGATCGAATGCGCGAGGATATCGAAGCGATTCCGGTCTCCGACCCCGAAACGCTCGAAGAAATACGCGCCACATACCGATCCAGCAAGTATATCCTTGATCCTCACACTGCAGTCGGTGTCGCCGCCGCACGGAAAGTAATGGCTCGCGGGGGCAACCAAAATCCCATCATTGTCGCCGCGACGGCACACCCGGCGAAGTTTCCCGAGATCGTCGAAGGCGCGATAAAGGAAGCCGTTCCTCTTCCCGCTGCCCTCAAGGAAGCACTCGCGCGGCCCAAGCAAAGCACCCCGATCCGCGCCAATTACGGCGATTTGAAGGACCTCTTGCTCGCCGGTTAGTGGGCGATTAGCACCTGCGCCTCCCCATGCCACGTCGTATATCCCTTCACCTCTTGAAGTTCCATAGCATTTGACCTAATGGAGGATTTTAGTGTATATTAAATTGAATTAAGAACTGCCTCAGAGAGGACCCGCGTGGAGGGCTTTCGGTCACGATCTGTTGAAGCTATAAGAATCGACGAACCCGTAAGATCAGACCTCGGGGGGTCTTAACTGCGGGTTTTTGTTTTTTTGGGGAGGCGGCAATGCCAGGAGTTGACGGGACAACAACAAAAGCAGTCGGATTTTTTGAGGCGGTCCGACGGGAGTTGTTGCTAAGAAACTACAGCCATAAAACGATCAAGGCATACATCAGCTGCCTGCGATCGTTCGTCAGATACTTCCATCCGAAGCATCCCCGAGACTTAACCAGCGACGATGTTCGGAAATACCTTCTGTATCTGATCGAAGTCCAGGGGCAAGCCCGCAGTCTCGGCTTGTCCCAAGCCACATTCAATCATTAACTTACTTAAGTTCGACAAATAACGGAGCGACCATTGACGCAATCAAGAGCCTTCGCGATGGTTTCGTTACGGATTCTAGGCATTTACTTCCTCGTTGAGTCGGTACTGTCCCTTCAGAACCTGGCGCCCATATTTGCAGAAACTGACATAACTGGCAAGGAACATCCTATGTTCTTATTGGCATCCCTCTCAGCAACCTTAATTCTATTGATTTCCGGCACTTCATTAATCCTTTTCGCGGCTAAGATTTCAACTTACATGCTAGGGACGTCTCAGACGGATCACATCGAATCGTCGGAGACACTTCCGGATTTGCAGCCAATACTTTTTTCGGCTGTTGGTGCTTTGATAGTTGCGGGTGGAATTCAACGTTCGTTTCTAGGAGTTTCATATTTAGTTAACCTAATAGCTGAAAATCAGAAAGGCTTATTTCCCCCAAAAGTGGTTCGAGACGCTTGGGTCACGATTATCTTGAGTCTGATACAGCTTCTTTTGGGAGTTGGCCTCTTTGTCGGCGGCCGGGGTCTTAGTTCTCTCTGGCGTCGGTTGCGAACTTGGCCGCGGGCCAGCGCCTAACACTGTAAACAACGGCGCCGGTGAAAGAAACTCGAGAATGCAATCGAGATCGCTTAATACTTTTGTTCGCTAAAATGAGAAATATAGGCTCACAAAAGTATTGCGTTGTTTGCCGACACGTTATCTGAAATGCGCCATCAGGAATCTGAATAGCCGACCGATCAAATGAGCTGATCGAGATTACGGGACCCATGAACGACTCTGTGTATCTCGATGGTATTTCCACGTATCATGTAGAAGACCAGGTGAGACTGAACGATCAGTACACGGTAACCGTATTCTCGAAGTCTCGGGTGGCGCGGAATTCGGCCCAGCAGTGGGCTTTTCTCCAAGAGTCCGATGCGATCGTCAAGGTCCGCAACGAACTCTTCTGCCCGAACGGAACTATCTTCAGCTATGTAGTCGAGGATTGCGAGCGGGTCATCTTGAGCGGCAGGAAGATAACGGAGGACGTGCCTAGTGCTCATCAATGCGAGCCCGGAGCTTCGCCATCATCTTTTTGTGTGTGACGCCTTTCTTCCGCGACCGTGATTGCGACTGCGCTACACCCAATTTCTCGAAGACTTCAACCTGAGCTTTGAGACGTTCATAATGATCAATACTCATGACAACCAGATCACCCTCGCCGTTAGTGGTCAAGTAGACGGGTTGGTCTTGATCGTGGCAGATCATAGCAATCTCTCGCGTCCGGTTTCGAAGGCTTGA
>DATDFQ010000033.1 GCA_036522515.1 Bacteroidota bacterium | reverse complement strand
CCGGACGCGCCGGGGCGTGTCGCCGGAGGATCGATCGTGGTCGCGTCGGAGGTTTCGAACGAGCACCTTGTCGTGACGATCCGCGACAACGGCAAAGGGATTTCCGAAGATTCGCGCCCGAAGATCTTCGAGCCGTTTTACACCACCAAGAAGGTGGGAGAGGGGACGGGGTTGGGGCTCTGGGTCAGCTACGGCATCATCAAGAGCTTTCAGGGGACCATCCAGGTTGACAGCGTCGAGGGTGAGGGCACGACGTTCACGATTTCATTTCCGCTCCACCGCGAGTTGTGAAACAGCCGCGGAGAGCCGTCCGGAAGCCGGGTGACCCGTCTGTGGCCCGGCATCAATCGATCTTCTAAAGGCGCAAAGCATGGCAGACCGAATACTGGTTGTTGACGACGAACAGATCATCCGCGAATCCATATCCTTCATTCTCCGGAAAGAAGGGTTCTTCGTGAGCGAAGCCTCGAACGGCAAGCTGGCGTACGACAAGCTCGTCGCGGAGCCCTACGATCTCATTCTCACCGATCTTGAAATGCCCGAGATGAAGGGGATCGAGCTCCTCGAGAGAGCGATCTCGCTCAACCCGCAATCGCTCGTCGTCATCATCACCGCCTACGGCTCGCTCGACACCGCGATCGCGGCCCTGCGCAAGGGGGCGAGCGATTACATCCTGAAGCCCCTGGAATTCGACGAGCTTCTGGTCAAGATCAGGCGCCTGCTCGATACGAGAAAACTTGCGCTGGAGAATCAGATTCTCCGGCGGCAGCTGAGCAGGGAGTACGATTTTGCCAAAATTGTCGGAAAGAGCCCGGAGATGCAACATGTCTTCGACGTCATCCAGAAGGTCTCCGGGACGGACAGCACGGTCCTCGTGACGGGGAAAAGCGGAACGGGGAAAGAGCTGGTCGCGAGAGCGGTCCACTTCAACAGCCGCCGGGCGGAGCGACCATTCATCGCCGTGAACGCGGGGGCGATACCGGAGACCCTCATCGAGAGCGAGCTCTTCGGCCACCGGAAGGGGTCCTTCACGGGGGCGGTGTCGGACAAATCGGGGTACTTCAAGGCGGCCGACGGCGGGACGCTCCTCCTGGACGAGATCAGCGAGATGCCCCTTCATCTCCAGGTCAAGCTTCTCCGGGCGCTGGAACAGAAGGAGATCACGCCCGTGGGCATGTCGACGGCGATCCCGGTCGATGTGAGGATTCTCGCCTCCACCAACCGCGATTTGCACAAGGAGGTCGAAGCGGGCAGGTTCCGCCAGGACCTCTACTACCGGCTGAACGTCGTGGAAATACGCCTTCCCTCGCTTTCGGAACGGCGGTCCGACATACCCCTCCTCATCGAACATTTTGTGGAGAAGTACAAAAAGGAAATGCGAAAAGAGATCAAAGGGGTCAATGAAGAAGTCGTGCGGCTCCTGATGCAGCACGAGTGGAAGGGGGAGATCCGGGAGCTTGAGAATATCATCGAGCGGGCGGTGATTTTCTGCGGCGGAGAGTTCATCACGCTGAACGATCTGCCCGATTTTCTTCACGCGGATTCGGGAGTGACGGTCCCCGTCGGCCGGACCTCGCTCGAAACGGCGATCAACGATTTTGAGAAGCAGTACATCGTCACGATCCTGAGGAAAAACGACTTCAACAAGGAGCAAACCGCCCGCGACCTTCAGATCAGCCTCCCGACCCTCTACCGCCGGATCAAGGACCTCGGAATAACCCACTAATCCGATCCACCCGGTTTCTCAGCGTTGATGCGAGGAACCCGGGCCTCGTCTTATTTTTGAGAAGGGCCGGGATCCCCGCGCCTGCCTCTTGTGATAAACCCGCTTACCGCCTTCAATTTGGCCGTATTCCCCCTCCATTCCGACCGTCTTTTCCTTGAATCCGTGGCACAAAGATTGCGGTTCCTCCGACCGGTTGTCCTTGGAATGAACAGGAGGTGGCAGCCATGGTCGAAGCGAAAAGGTGCAGGACGAGAATCCGAAGGAACAAGCATACGTTTACCCCGAAAAAAGCAGGCCCGACAATCTGCCGATCCGATCTCATGTCGTTGATCTATGCGATGGAACACGACCCCGGTTCGCAACCCCATCGATGGCAGATTGTCTCTCTCAAGAGTGCGCTCCGCCGGATCGATCACGACCTCCATTCTCACCGGATTACGAAAGGCAGGACGAGAGATGAAAAATTATCATGAAAAGAGTCCAGAAATGAGCCCCGCTCCCAGGATAGTCTTGTTCAGCCCCGATATGGATTTCTGCATGAGTCTCAGGATGCTCTTTCAGGATCAATACGAAATGTCGTGCACGACCGATCCCGACATGCTCCTGACGATGGTCAAGACCATGGAACCGGACCTGGTCATCGCGGACTGCCTCCCCACACAACGGATGCGCGACCGGTTTCGGGTGATCCACATGCAGAACCCGGGCCTCAAAATCGTTTTTTTCTATTTTTCCCCGCTCGGCGACCGCTGGTTCCGGGATTTCATCCATAATTCCGGAGACGTGGCGTTCTCCAAACCGATAGACCTGGAGGAAGTGACGCGCACGATCGGCTCCCTCGTGATGACCGGTTGCGCCGCGTGAGATTCCGTTCTCACAAGTGAAAAAACCCCGAAACTCAGTCTCATTCCTGCAAAAGTCAATCCCGGACGGCTCCCATTTCAGACCATTCTGCCCGGTTCATTCCGGCACACAGTTTGAACGTCTCCCGGGCATGCTAACAGTTGCACTTGGCAAAGGAAATGGCGAATATCCCGCACAAGAGTCACCATCAGGGAACGTGTTCTGTCGCAGTCCACTTCTTTCCACGCATTACTGAAAGGCAATTCCATGAAACCGCTTCTCGTGATTCTGGGTTCTCTGCTCTGGCTGACGATCTTCACGATTCCGGCCTCCGGCCAGGAGAAGGCCGCCAATAAGTATGTCGGCGTCAAGATGTGCGCACCCTGCCACAAGGCCGAGAAAACCGGCAACCAGTTCGGTGTCTGGTCCAAGACAAAGCATTCGGAGGCGTACAAGGCCCTTCTCACCCCTGCCGCCGACGCGGTCGCGAAGAAGAAGGGGCTCACGAAACCGGCGGCCGAGTCCCCGGAGTGTCTCCAGTGCCACACGGTGACGGGAGCTGCAACGGCGATGGACAAAACGTTCGACGCAAAAGACGGCGTCCAGTGCGAGGCATGCCACGGTCCGGGATCGGCGTACAAGTCGATGGCCATCATGAAGGATTCCTTGAAAGCGGTCGCGGCGGGACTCACGCTCTACGCGGACAACGCGGCGATCGAGAAGAAGTGCGTAACCTGCCACAACGACAAGAGCCCGACGTTCAAGGAATTCAAGTTCGATGCGATGTGGCCAAAGATCAAGCATCCCCGTCCGAAGAAATCATAACGGGGTCCCCCAGGAGACAGGCACTGCCGGCCGCCAACCCCACCCCCCTCCACGGGGGGTGGGCCGGCCCGCTCTAAATGAAAAAAGAGAGATTCCTCCTCGCCGGTCTGTTCGGCTGCCTTCTTCTGGCGCCGGTGCTCGTGCTTCATGCCCAGTCGAGGTCCGACTGCCTCACATGCCATAGCGATCACTCTCTCTCAAAGGAGAGGGAGGGAAAGCAAGTTTCTCTCTTCGTGGAAGATTCCGTCCTCGACCATTCGCCCCACCGCAAACTCGTCTGCGTCGCCTGCCACACCGGATTCAATCCCGACAATGTCCCGCACAAGGAGAAGATCGAGCCCGTCAGGTGCCTGACCTGCCACGGGGGCGTCCAGGTGAAGCATTCCTTCCATCCCCAGATGGCCGCGGCGCTTGCGGCTCACGAGGAACCGGACGTTTCCTGCAAGGATTGCCACGGCACGCACGACGTGGTGTCGCCGAAGGTCCCGGGCAGCAAGTTCAACGAGTCAAACCTCCCCGTTTCGTGCGGAGAATGCCACGCGGACGTGAAGGAGGCCTTCGGGCAGTCTGCGCACGGACAGGCGTTCGCGGCGGGGGTTGCGGGCGCGCCCAATTGCCTGACCTGCCATCGCCACGATATCGCCGGCATGAGGCCCTCGCAGGACACGCTCTCCCGGAAGATCGAACAGGAAAAGCTTTGCCTCTCGTGCCACCTTGATAATCCCGACGTCCGCGCGCGCACCTCGCCGACCTCCGGATTCATCGCCGCCTACGAGAAGAGCGTCCACGGAACCGCGCTGACCCACGGGAACGCCGGGGCGGCGAATTGCGTCGATTGCCACGGCAGCCATGAAATGCGCAAGGGGAGCGACCAGGCCTCGCTCGTGAACAGAACGAAAATTCCGGAGACATGCGGGAAGTGCCACGCGGGAATCGCGGCGGAATTTCAGCAGAGCGTCCACGGCGGCGCCCTTGCCAGGGGCAGCACCGACGCGCCCACCTGCACCAATTGTCACGGAGAGCACACGATCTTCGCGCACAACGACCCGCGCTCGCCGGTGGCGGCCGGAAACGTCTCCGCGCAGTGCGCGAGCTGCCACGGCTCCGTGAGGCTGTCCGAGAAATACGGAATCGCCAGCACGCGTCCGGCGACCTTCTCGGACACCTACCACGGCCTCGCAATGAAGGGCGGGTCTGTCGACGTGGCGAATTGCGCGAGCTGCCACGGGGCGCACAACATCAAACCGGCGAGCGATCCGGCTTCCACCGTCAACAAGGCCAACCTGGCGGCCACCTGCGGGAAGTGCCATCCCGGGGCGAACCAGCGGTTTGCGATGGGCGCGGTGCACGTGCAGATGACCTCCGCGGACGAGCCAACGCTCTACTGGATCGCCACGCTCTACGTCATTCTGATCGTGGTCGTCGTCGGCGGAATGGCGGCCCACAATGGGATCGACTTCCTGAAGAAGTCGAAACGGAAACTGGCGATCCGGAGCGGGCAGGTCACGGAGGAGCAGGGCGGACACGGCATCTACCTCAGGATGACCCTCAACGAGCGCCTCCAGCATGGCGCGCTCACCCTCAGTTTCGTCCTGCTCGTCGTCACGGGATTCATGCTCCGGTATCCCGACGCCTGGTGGGTCGCCGGCATACGCAATCTGAGCGGCCACGTCTTCGAGCTCCGGAGCCTGGTGCACCGGATCGCCGCCACGGTCCTGGTTGCCTCCGGCCTCTATCATGTCTATTATGTGAGCTGCACTTCCCGGGGAAGGAAATTCATCCTGGACCTGATGCCGGCCGCCCAGGATGCCCGGGACGCGATGGGTATCATGAAATATAACCTGGGGCTCTCCCCCCGGAAACCGAGGCTCGGCCGGTTCAGTTATGTCGAAAAAAGCGAGTATTGGGCGCTGGTCTGGG